>JAFADB010000240.1 GCA_023425225.1 Pseudomonadota bacterium | reverse complement strand
ATCAAGACGCCCTGGAGCATCTACAACAAGATGCGCGAGGAGAACAAGACGTTCGACCAGGTGATGGACGTGTTCGGCTTCCGCCTGGTGGTGCGCTCGGTGCCGGACTGCTACCACGCCCTGGGCGCGGTGCACGCCACCTTCAAGCCGCTGGACGGGCGCTTCCGCGATTTCATCGCCATCCCCAAGGCCAACGGCTACCAGTCGCTGCACACGGTGCTGTTCGGTCCCTACGGCTCGCCGATCGAGGTGCAGATCCGTACCGAGGAGATGGACCTGATCGCCGAGCGCGGCGTGGCCGCGCACTGGACCTACAAGTTCGGCGGCGATTCGCCCAACAGCGCGCAGAGCCGCGCCCACGCCTGGATCGTCGAGCTGATCGAGTCGCAGCGTGCGGCCGGCTCGTCGCTGGAGTTCCTCGACAACGTCAAGGTCGACCTGTTCCCCGACGAGGTCTACCTGTTCACGCCTAAGGGCAAGATCCTTGCGCTGCCCAGGAATTCCACCGCGCTGGATTTCGCCTACGCGGTGCATACCGATGTCGGCAACCGCGCCGTGGCCTCGCGCGTGGACAAGAAGCTGGTGCCGCTGCGCACCAAGCTGGTCAGCGGGCAGACGGTGGAGATCATCACCGCGCGTTCGGCCACGCCCAAGCCGCAGTGGCTGGAGTTCGTGGTCAGTTCCAAGGCGCGCACCGCCATCCGCCACCAGCTCAAGCAGCTCGAGCACGAGGACGCGGTGCAGCTGGGCCACCGCATGCTCGACCGCGCGCTGGAGGCGATGGACTCCTCGCTCGAACGCCTGCCCAAGGGCCGGCTGGACGCCTTCCTGGCCGAGCACCGCTACCCGCGCCTGGAGGCGCTGCTGGCCGACGTGGCGCTGGGCAACTGGATGCCCAGCCAGGCCGCGCAGGCGCTGATGGCCTACGCCGAACTGCGCGCCGGCGGCCATTCCAAGCACTCGCACGAGAAGATCCTGATCGACGGCAGCGAGCGCGGCGTGATCAGCTTCGCCAACTGCTGCCAGCCGATCCCCGGCGACGAGATCATGGGCTACCACACCGCCGGCAAGGGCATCGTGGTGCACCGGCTGGACTGTCCCAACCTGGCCGAGCTGCGCAAGTCGCCCGAGCGCTGGGTGCCGATCGGCTGGGACAACGAGGTCAAGGGCGACTACGACAGCGCGCTGGTGGTCGAGGTGGAGAACCGCACCGGTGTGCTGGCGCAGCTGGCGGCGGCGATCGCGCAGAGCGAATCCAACATCGAGCGGGTGGACTACCTGGATCGCGACTTCAACGCCGCGGTGCTGCGCTTCAACATCCAGGTGCGCGACCGCAACCACCTGGCCGAGGTGATGCGCCGGCTGCGCCGGCTGCATGTGGTGCAGAGCGTGCGCAGGCAGTAATCCGACGGGCGCGCGCGCCGCGCGGTCGTGGCGGCGCGATGGGCGCAGCCGATAAACTGGGCGGCCTTCCACCACACAGGAGCGGCCCATGTCGCACCAGATCATCCATACCGACCGCGCCCCGGCGGCCATCGGCCCGTACTCGCAGGCGGTCAAGGCCGGCAACACCGTTTACTTCTCCGGGCAGATCCCGCTGGATCCGGCCAGCGGCGAGATCGTCGGCGGCGGCATCGAGGCGCAGGCGCGGCAGGCGTTCGACAACCTCAAGGCGGTGGCCGAGGCGGCCGGCGGTTCGCTGGACAGGATCGCGCGCCTCGGCCTGTACCTGACCGACCTGGGCGAGTTCGCCAAGGTCAACGCGGTGATGCAGGACTACTTCGCCGCGCCGTTCCCGGCGCGTTCGACCATCGAGGTGTCCGCGCTGCCCAAGGGCGCCGGGTTCGAGGTCGATGCGGTGATGGTGCTCGACTGAGCCCGTGCCGCGTCCGCGGACCCCGGCGCCGACCCTGACCGCCGCCGGCGAAACCTCGCTGGCGACACTGTCGGGCGTCGGCGCCAAACTCGCCGGCAAGCTCGCCGAGCGCGGGCTGGCGACGCTGCAGGACCTGTGGCTGCACCTGCCGCTGCGCTACGAGGACCGCACCCGGGTGGCGCCGATCGCGTCGCTGCAGCCCGGCGTGCCGGCGCAGGTCGAGGGCCGGGTGGAGGCGGTCGAGCGCGGCTTCCGCTACCGGCCGCTGCTGCGGGTGGCGCTGTCGGACGATTCGCACGCCACCGTGGTGCTGCGCTTCTTCCATTTCCGTGCCGCGCAGGTGGCGCAGTTCGCGGTCGGCGCGCGGGTGCGCTGCTACGGCACGCCCAAGCCGGGCCAGCACGGCCTGGAGATCGTCCACCCCAGCTACCGCGTGCTCGATGACGACGACGGCGGCGATCTGGGCCAGAGCCTGGACCCGGTCTATCCGGCGGTGGAGGGCGTCGGCCCGGCCACGCTGCGCAAGCTGATCGGGCAGGCACTGGACCGGCTGCCGCCGGAGCCGGCGCTGGAGCTGCTGCCGGCGTCGTGGCTGGCGCAGCGCGGCCTGCCGTCGCTGCGCACCGCCTTGCTGACCGCGCACCGGCCCCCGGCAGGCACCGACGTAGCGGCGATGAGCGATGGTCGCCACCCGGCGCTGCAGCGGCTGGTGCTGGAGGAACTGCTGGCCCATCACCTGAGCCTGCGGCGCCAGCGCATCGCCCTGCAGCGGCACCGGGCGATGGCGCTCGGCGGCAAGGACACGCTGGTGCGGCGGCTGCTCAAGCAGCTGCCGTTCCGGCTCACCGGTGCGCAGCAGCGCGTGTTCGAGCAGATCCGCGCCGACCTGGCGCGGCCGCAGCCGATGCTGCGGCTGGTGCAGGGCGATGTCGGCAGCGGCAAGACCGTGGTCGCCGCGCTGGCGGCGATGCTGGCGGTGGAGCAGGGCGCGCAGGTGGCACTGGCCGCGCCGACCGAACTGCTGGCCGAGCAGCACCTGGCCAACCTGCGCGGCTGGCTGGAGCCGCTGGGCGTACGCGTGGCCTGGCTGGCCGGCAAGGTCACCGGCAAGGCGCGCGCGCAGGTGCTGGCGCAGGTCGCCTCGGGCGAGGCGCAGGTGGTGGTCGGCACCCATGCGCTGATGCAGGAGTCGGTGAGCTTCCGGCGGTTGGCGCTGGCCATCGTCGATGAGCAGCACCGCTTCGGCGTGCACCAGCGGCTGGCGCTGCGCGACAAGGGCCAGGCTGGCGACGGCATGCCGCACCAGCTGGTGATGACCGCCACGCCGATCCCGCGCACGCTGGCGATGGCCGCCTATGCCGACCTGGACGTGTCGGCGATCGACGAGCTGCCGCCCGGGCGCACGCCGGTGCAGACCATCGTCATCAGCACCGAGCGCCGCGCCGAGCTGGTCGAGCGCATCCGCGCCGCCTGCGCCGAGGGGCGACAGGCGTACTGGGTCTGCACGCTGATCGACGACAGCGAGGAAAGCGAAAAGTCCGGCCATGGCGGGCCGGGCGCCGGCGCCGGCAACCGCGTGGAAGCCACCGCCGCGCAGGCGACGTTCGAAGCCCTGTCGGCGCAGCTGCCGGAACTGCGCGTGGGCCTGGTCCACGGCCGCATGAAGGCCGCGGAGAAGCAGCAGGCGATGGCCGCGTTCAAGCGTGGCGAAGTCGGCCTGCTGGTGGCCACCACGGTGATCGAGGTCGGCGTGGACGTGCCCAACGCCTCGCTGATGATCATCGAGAACGCCGAGCGCCTGGGCCTGGCGCAGCTGCACCAGCTGCGCGGGCGCGTGGGGCGCGGTGCGGCGGCATCGACCTGCGTGCTGATGTACCAGCCGCCGCTGTCGGCGCTGGCGCGGCAGCGCCTGCAGACCATGCGCGAGACCAGCGACGGCTTCGTCATCGCCGAGAAGGACCTGCAGCTGCGCGGCCCGGGCGAACTGCTGGGCACCCGGCAGACCGGCCTGGCGGCCTTCCGTGTGGCCGATCTGGCGCGCGACATCGACCTGCTGCCGCAGGTGCATGCGCTGGCCGAGGAGCTGATGGAGCACTCCCCGGCACTGGCCGACCGGCTGGTGGACCGCTGGATCGGCGGCGCCGCGCGCTACGCCGCCGCCTGAACCGGCCGCATTGCACGCACCTCGGGCCAGGTGCCAGACTCGGCGGCCGACACAGACGAACGACAAGAATGAGCAAGAAGATCCCTTTGCTGATCGACACCGATCCGGGCGTGGACGACGCGCTTGCGCTGCTGATGGCCTTCGACGACGCGCACCACGACGTCGTCGGCCTGACCGTGGCCGCCGGCAACGTCGGCCTGCAGCACACCGTGCGCAATGCCCTCAAGCTGTGCGAGGTCGCCGGCCGCGACGACGTGCCGGTCTTCGCCGGTTGCTCCGATCCGCTGGTGCATCCGTCGGTGGACGCGGCGCATGTGCACGGCGTGGACGGTTTCGGCGATGTCGACCTGCCGCCGCCGTCGCGTCGCGCCGAGACCGAGCACGCCGCGCTGGCGATCCTGCGCCTGTCCCACGAGCATGCCGGCAGGCTGCTGCTGGTGGCGCTGGGTCCGCTGACCAACATCGCGCTGGCGCTGCGGCTCGATCCCACGCTGCCGCAGCGCATCGCCCGCTTCGTGGTGATGGGCGGGGCGATCAACGGCCACGGCAACATCACCCCGGTGGCCGAATTCAACATCGCCTTCGATCCGGAGGCGGCGCATATCGTGCTCTCCGCCTTCGATCGTTTCGAGCTTGCCGACTGGGAGGCCACGGTTGCCCATGGCCTGCCGCACCGCAAGGTCGGGCAGTGGCTGGCCGCCGATTCGGACACCGCGCGTTTCTACGAGCTGATCTCGCGCAAGACCCGGCTGTGGTCCGAGGACGGCCGCGGCGAGCTCTGGTATGCCGCCGACGCCTTGGCGATGGCGCTGGCGCTGCGGCCGCAGCACGCGATCGAGGTCGAGCCGCGCCCGCTGCAGGTGGAACTGGACGGCAAGCTGACCCGCGGCGCCACGGTGGTGGACTGGAATCGCCAGCTCGGCCTGGCCGACAATGCCGCGCTGTTGATCCGCTATGAGCAGGACGCGTTCGAGTCGCTGGTGCGCAGCGCGGTGGGGGCATGAATCTAGGTGCAGGCGCTACTTGCGCCGGCATGCTGCAGCGCCCTATAATGCTCGTCTTGTCCCGCAGATCCCACGGTGCGTGCCCATGAAGGCCGACATCCATCCCCAGTACCACGACGTCGTCTTCCACGACGTGACCTCCGATTTCAAGTTCCTGACCCGTTCGACCATGTCCTCGAAGGACACGGTCAAGTGGGAGGACGGCGAAGAGTACCCGTTGATCAAGGTCGAAATCTCCTCGGCCTCGCACCCGTTCTACACGGGCAAGCACAAGGTCATCGACACCAGCGGCCGCATCGACAAGTTCCAGAAGCGCTACGCGCGCTGAACGGACCTGCCATGCCGCAAGGTCACGGCCGCGCCCTGCGCGGCCGTTTCTTTTGGGGCCGCCAAACCTGGTGCTTGCCGCATTAGACCGTTTCCGTACGGGACGGTATTCGACTTCAGTCCAAGCGACTGCGGAAATGCTGCTGTGCGATAATAACTTGATCCAGGTCAAGAGCCTGGAATCTGTCAACACACCTGCCGAGTCCTGTCGGGCGGGTGTTTTTTTAATGAGGAGCGCACACCGTGTCCGATCTTGATCAGGTCACCTTGAACGCCGGCGACAAATCGGTCGTTCTGCCTGTACTCAAGCCCACTCTGGGCAATGATTGTGTCGATATCGCGAAGCTGACCAAGGACACCGGTCTCTTCACCTACGACTCGGGCTTCACCGCCACCGCCAGCTGCAAGTCGGCCATCACCTACATCGATGGCGACAAGGGCGTGCTGCTGTATCGCGGCTTCCCGATCGAACAGCTGGCCGAGAACTCCAGCTTCGTCGAAGTGGCCTACCTGCTGGTCAACGGTGCGCTGCCCAGCGCCGCCGAGCTGCAGGCGTTTGACCGCGAGCTGGCCGAGGAGGCCGATGTCGGCGCTTCCATCAACACGCTGATCGGCAGCTTCGCCCGCGATGCCCATCCGATGGCGATCCTGGCGGCGGCGATCACCCATCTCGCCGCCGAGTACCACGCCTCGCTCGACCTGTCCGACGAGTCGCAGCGCCGTCACGCCGCGATCCGCCTGATCGCCAAGGTGCCCACGCTGTCGGCGCTGATCTACCGCCATGGCAAGGGGCTGCCGGCCAACAAGCCGGACGCGTCGCTGGACTACGTCAGCCGCTTCCTCAAGCAGACCTTCGAGTCGGCCGACGGCCAGTACGAGTTGAGCCCGGCCGTGGTCAAGGCGCTGGACCTGCTGTTCATCCTGCATGCCGACCACGAGCAGAACGCCTCGACCTCGACCGTGCGCATGGTCGGCTCCACCGGTGCCAACCCGTACGCTTCGGTCGCCGCCGGCGTCACCGCGCTGTGGGGCCCGGCGCACGGCGGCGCCAACGAGGCGGTGCTGAAGATGCTCGAGCAGATCGGCGACGCCGCCAATGTCGACAGCGCCGTGGCCAAGGCCAAGGACAAGACCTCCGGCTTCCGCCTGATGGGCTTCGGCCACCGCGTGTACAAGAACTTCGACCCGCGCGCGAAGATCATCGGCGAGATGACCCGCAAGGTGCTCGACACGCTCGGCGTGGCCGATCCGCTGCTGGAC
>JAFADB010000134.1 GCA_023425225.1 Pseudomonadota bacterium | reverse complement strand
CAGCTGCGTCACGCGCGTCCTGCTTGCCTGCAGCGTTTCGGCGGCCTTGGTGAAGCTGCCGGTTTCGACCACGCGGACGAAGGCCTGCATCGCGTCGATACGGTCCATGCAGGCTCCAAAGGGGCGGACGGGATTGTTTGGATTCTACAAACAGTGATCGCGGGATCGGCGTGTTTATCCCGACAGGGCGGCTGCCTAGAGTGATCGTCATGCAGCGGGGCCGTCGCCCCGCGAGGAGATTTCCATGACTTCCCGTGACGCCGTCTTCCCCGCCGGTCGGCATGACCTCTACGCAGCGCATGGCTATTCCGCGGCGATCAGGTCGGATGACCTGCTGTTCGTGTCCGGCCAGGTAGGAAGCCGCAGCGATGGCTCGCCGGAGCCAGACTTCGAGGCCCAGGTGCGCCTGGCATTCGCCAATCTCGAGGCGACCCTGCAGGCAGGTGGCTGCGGACTTGACGATATCGTCGATGTGACGACCTTCCATACCGATCCGGAAAACCAGTTCGGCACGATCATGGCCGTCAAGAGCGAGGTCTTTCCGGAAGCGCCTTATCCGAACTGGACCGCGATCGGCGTCAACTGGCTCGCGGGGTTCGACTTCGAGATCAAGGTCATCGCCCGTATCCCCCGCTGATGTCGCCGGGCCGGGGACTGGAATCTGCTTCCGGACGCGGTCCGTGGGTGCAGCCACGCCGGGTTGGTCTTCGACCCTGCCATCGGATCGGGGCAGGTTCCGGGTGGCGCGCGATGGACGTGCCTCGCGGTGGCGGGGGAGAGTCGGAGGGCCGAGAACCTCGAGGCGGCCACACGGTCAAGCGTGCGGCACCGGCTGCAGCGCCTCCAGCACCCGGCAATCGGCCACGCGTCCGCCAGGGCAGTTGCCGAGCATCCGCTCCAGTTCCCCCTGCAGTGCCTGCAGGTCCTGGATTTTTCGGGCGATGTCGGTGACGTGGGCCTTCACTACCTCGTCCACCGGGCTGCATTCATGCTCGCGCTGCTCGCCAAAGGCGATCAGTTCGCGGATCTGCTCGACGGAAAAGCCAAGCTCGCGGGCCCTGCGCACGAACGCCAGCCGGCGCTGGTCCTGCGTGCCGTAGCAGCGGCAGTTGCCTTCCGAGCGCAGCGGCGCCTTCAGCAGCCCGATCTTTTCGTAGTAGCGGATGGTTTCCGCCTTGGTGCCGGTCTGGCGGGCCAACTGGCCGATGGTGAGCGTGGCGGACATGGCTTGACCTTGTAGTGGCTACAAGGTTGATAAACGCATACGACCCTCGTTTCAAGGCCGGGCAGCCCCGGCGGGAGCCTGGCCATGGACCACTGCTGCGGCCACAAGCGCCAGGAGCTGGAAGCCTTTGCCCTGCACGGTGCACAGCGCCGGGTATTGGCGACGGTGCTGGCGATCAACCTGGTGATGTTCTTCGTCGAGTTCGGCGCCGGCCTGGTGGCACGCTCCAGTGCGCTCCAGGCCGATGCGGTGGACATGCTGGGCGATGCCATCGTCTATGGCCTGAGCCTGTGGGCCGTCAACCGGGGCGCGCGCTGGGAGGCGGGGGCGGCGCTGGCCAAGGGCCTGCTTATCCTGGCGTTCTTCGTGTTCATCGCGTTCGAAGTGATCGACAGGCTGGTCAACGGCGTGCCGCCTTCCAGCGCACTGATGTTGCTGTTCGGCACAATCGCGCTGGTTGCCAACCTGGCCTGCCTGGTGTTGCTGTGGCGCTTCCGCGCACTCAACATCAACATGAAGAGCACCTTCGAGTGCTCGCGCAACGACGTGGCGGCGAACCTGGGCGTGCTCGTTGCTGCAGGAGGCGTGGCGCTGACCGGGCGGGGGTGGCCCGACATCGTGGTAGGCGAGGTGATTGCGCTCCTTTTCCTGAAGTCGGCCGTCGCTGTGATCGGCGAGGCATGGCCGGCCTGGAAGGCGGCGAACGCGGGCTGATCCAAGGGCTGTTTCTTGCCGGAAGCGGATCGAAACAGGTGCGGGTTAGGTGTACCCACCCGGTCTTGACCGAAGCTCCCTAAACCGTGATTCCGCCGTCCACACTGAGAATCGCGCCCGTGGTAAACCCCGCGCTCGGCGAACACAGGTACAGGACCGCCCCGGCAATCTCCTCGGGGTGGCCGGTGCGCTTCATCGGCTGCAGTCCATCGAGGAAGTCGCGGCCGGCTTGTTCTGCGCGCATCTCTTCGTTCATGGGCGTGTCGATCACGCCTGGACACACCACATTGACCCGGACTCCCTGAGCAGCGAACTCCACCGCCGCCGATCTGGACAGCCCGATGACCGCGGACTTGCTCGCGTTGTAGATCGCCGAGCCCGGAAAGGCCCGGATACCCAGGAACGAGGCGGTGTTGACGATGCCGCCACCGCCGCTTTCCATGATCGCCGGGATCTCGTGCTTCATGCACAGTGCGGTGCCGCGCACGTTGACGGCCAGGATGCGATCGACAGCCTCGGCCGTCGTTTCGGTAATGGGAGCCGGCGGGAGAAAGATTCCCGCATTGTTGAATGCGAAATCCAGCCCGCCGAACGCTTCGACGGTCCGCGCGACCATCGATGCGATCTCGTCTTCGATCGAGACATCGGCCCGTACGAAGAGTCCCTTGCCGCCCGCCTGCTCGATGAGGGCGACGGATTCGGCGCCCTCGTCTTCCCGCCGTCCGGCAACGACGACGCTGGCCCCTTCCCGGGCGAAGGCGGCGGCAGTGGCCCGGCCAATGCCGGAGGTGCCGCCGGTGACGAGAACGACCTTGTCGGCAAATGTCTTCATGGCGCTAGATCCTCGTTCGTTCGTTGGATTCGCGGCGCCTCGCGTAGGCTGCGCGTGCCGCGTCCATGCGTGCCGAGTTCCCGATCACCCACTCGGCCAGTCCCCGCACCGGAACGAGAAGTTCCCGTCCAAGGTCGGTCAGCGCGTACTCGACCTGGGGTGGCGTCACGGGCGTCACCGTGCGGGACACGAAGCCGTTCTCCTCCAGGTCCCTCAGGGTCGAGGCCAGCACCTTCTGGCTGATCTGGCCAACCTCACGGCGCAGCGCATTGAACCGGTAGGGACCGCTTCCGAGGACGTGCACCACGAGCATCGTCCACTTGTCGCTGATCCTGGCGATCATGCCGCTGATGTGCCCGCACTGGCCGCTGTCTCCGCGGTGAGCAGGTTTCCCGAAAGTGCCTTCTTGTCGGCCCCGCAGGCTCTTTGTAGTGTGGTTTCCCATGGATACCAGCATACAAGAGGTTATCGTGAGCCCAAACCCGAGAATTGCCGTCATCGTCGGTTCGACCCGCCCGAGCCGATTTGCCGACGTCCCCGCCCGATGGATCCTGAAGCAGGCCCAGGCGCGCGGAGACATGGACGTGGAACTGATCGACCTGCGCGATCACCCGCTGCCGTTCTTCGACGAGATGGCGTCCAACATGTGGATGCCCAGCCGGAACCCCGAGGCCATCCGCTGGCAGGAAACGGTCGGCCGGTTCGATGGGTACATCTTCGTGGTCGCCGAGTACAACCATTCGATCACCGGGGTTCTCAAGAACGCGCTCGATCAGGCCTACAAGGAGTGGACCCGCAAACCGTTCACGGCGATCGGTTACGGCGGTATCGGCGCGGCGCGTGCCGTCGAACACCTGCGGCTGATCGGCGTGGAACTGCAGATGGTGCCGATGCATGCCGCAGTCCATATCGGTGGCAGCGACTTCTTCGCCGTGCATCCGATGTTCGGCAACAAGCCGATCGAGGATATCGAGGCCAGCCTGCTGCCCTCTGCCGGGACCGCGCTCGACGAACTGCTGTGGTGGGCCAGGGCGACGATGGCCGCGAAAGCGCTGGAAGCATGATCCGTCCGGACCGGGTGCGGCGGCATTCGCGGCCAATGCCGAGGGCGGCTTGTCTGCCTTGCACGACCTGGCGGAGATCCCGCGCCAACGCCTCAAGCGCTGTCCTGCTTGCGGCTGGCTGTTCCGCGACGCGACGCGCAACGGCACGCGCCGCTGGTGCGCGATGGAGACCTGCGGCGCCATCGACAGGATGCGGCGCAATCGCGGCCGCTCGTGAAGCCCGCTCAGGGACCACGGAACCAGGACGTGGCGTTCCAATCGCGGAGGATGCCGGGTACATCCGCGCCGGGTTCGTGGCGCATGCGCCGCGCTCGTCCGTCCAGGCTGATCGAGGTGGTGCGTGGGCGCAGCGACCGGCCAGCCGTGCCGTCGCACCCGGGGCGCACGCCATCAGGCATCGATAACGGTCGCGGGTGCATAGTGGCGCCCGTTGCCTCGCCCCCGGGCCGGGTCCACCATCGTCCAGCCCCGCCCAGGCATCATCGGCATCGCCGCCTGCCTGGCGGCTCGTAACCCTCGTTGCATGGAGCCTCGCATGAAGACCACTCTGCATTTCCTCCGGCGCCTGGCCATCGCGCTGGTCGCGGGCGTCGCGCTGCCGGTCATGACCGCCCTTGCCGCCTTGCCTCAGGGTGCCACCGCGCCGCAGTTCACCCTTAAGGCGGCCCTGGCCGGCAAGCCGACGACCTTCGACCTCGGCCAGGCGCTCAAGCGCGGGCCGGTGGTGCTGTACTTCTTCCCGGCCGCCTTCACCGCCGGCTGCACCATCGAGGCCCACCGGTTCGCCGAGGCGACCCCGGAGTTCGAGAAGCTGGGGGCGACGGTGGTCGGCGTCACCGCCGGCAACATCGAGCGGGTGGAGGAGTTCTCCAGCGCCGAGTGCCGGGACAAGTTCGCCGTCGCCGCCGACCCGGGCGCCAAGGTCGCGGCGAAGTTCGA
>JAFADB010000130.1 GCA_023425225.1 Pseudomonadota bacterium | reverse complement strand
TCACCCGCAGGCTGTGCACCAGCCTGCTCGACGACGTGGTCATCGTGCGCGAGGCCGAACTGCGCGAGACCCTGGTGCGGCTGGCGCTGGAGGAACACGTGATCGCCGAGGGCGCCGGCGCGCTGGCGCTGGCCGCCGGCCGCCGGGTCGCCGGCAAGCGCAAGTGCGCGGTCGTCTCCGGCGGCAACATCGACGCCCTGGTGCTGGCCCGGCTGCTGTCCGAGGTGCGGCCGCGGCCGCCGCGCAAGCCGCGCCGGCGCAGCCGCGAGCGTCCCACATCGCCGCCGCCATCGCCCAGTACCGCCACGCCCCCGCAATCGCCGAAAATGGCCCGTCCGGCCGCTTCCGCCTTTCCCATCGCCGCCACCGCCACCGCAGTAGAGGAGACCCTCTGGTGAACACTTCGACCCAGACACCGCGAATCCGGATTTTCGACACCACCCTGCGCGACGGCGAGCAGTCCCCGGGCTGCAGCATGTCGCCCCAGCAGAAGCTGGTGATGGCGCGCGCCCTGGCCGAGCTGGGCGTGGACATCATCGAGACCGGCTTCCCCGCCAGCTCGCAGTCCGACCGCGAGGCGATGGCGCTGATCGGCCGCGAACTACGCGGCACCACCCTGGCGGTGCTCTCGCGCTGCCTGCCCGCCGATATCGAGACCTCCGCACGCGCGCTGGAGGCGGCCGCGCATCCGCGCCTGCACGTGTTCCTGTCCACCAGCCCGCTGCACCGCGTGCACAAGCTGCGCATGAGCAGGGAACAGGTGCTGGAATCGGTACGCAAGCACGTGGCGATGGCGCGCAGCTACGTCGACGACGTCGAGTTCTCCGCCGAGGACGCCACCCGCACCGAGGAGGACTTCCTGGCCGAGGTCGCCGAGGTCGCCATCGCCGCCGGCGCCACCACCATCAACCTGCCCGACACCGTCGGCTTCACCACGCCGGAGGAGATCCGCGGCATGTTCTCGCGCATCATCGCCCGCGTGCCGGGCGCCGACCGCGTGGTGTTCAGCGCGCACTGCCACGACGACCTGGGGCTGGCCGTGGCCAACTCGCTGGCCGCCATCGAGGGTGGCGCGCGCCAGGTCGAGTGCACCATCAATGGCATCGGCGAGCGCGCCGGCAACTGCGCGCTGGAGGAGATCGCGATGGCGCTGAAGGTGCGCAACGCGTTCTACGCCCAGGACACCGCCATCGACACCCGCCGCATCGTGCCGACCTCGCAGCTGCTGCAGCGGCTGGTGGGCATGCCGGTGCAGCGCAACAAGGCGGTGGTCGGTGCCAACGCCTTCGCCCACGAGTCCGGCATCCACCAGCACGGCATGCTGCGCCACCGCGGCACTTACGAGATCATGCGTCCGGAGGACGTGGGCTGGGAGTCCTCGCAGATGGTGCTGGGCCGCCACAGCGGCCGCGCCGCGGTCGAGGCGCGCCTGCGCGCGCTCGGCTACTGGCTGGAGGAGGAAGAGCTGAAGCTGGTGTTCGAGCAGTTCAAGGCGCTGTGCGAGCAACAGCGCGTGGTCACCGACGCCGACCTGCAGACGCTGATGCAGGGCGCCAGCGACAGCCAGGGCTACCGGCTGTCGTCGATGACGGTCAGCAATGTCGGCCAGCAGGGCGATGCCGCCCAGCGCGCCAGCGCGCGGGTGGAACTGTCCGATCCGGACGGCCAGCGGGTGAGCGAGGCGGCCGAGGGCGACGGCCCGGTGGACGCGCTGTTCGCCGCGCTGGCCGCCGCCACCGGCGTGCAGCTGACGCTGGACAGCTACCAGGTGCACAGCGTCGGCATCGGCGCCGACGCGCGCGGCGAGGCCAACCTCAGCGTCACCCACGACGGCACCGCCTACGAGGGCAGCGGCACCAGCGGCGACATCATCGAGGCCAGCGCGCTGGCCTGGCTGGACGTGGCCAACCGCCTGCTGCGCCAGCAGCAGCCGGCCGCGGCCGGCAGCGACGCCGCGCTGGCCTGAGTCCCCTCTTCCCGCTCCACCGTGCCCGCCCCGGCGGCGGGCATGCGCATCAAGCAAGGTATCCGCAATGAACCCAGCTCCCCGCACCCTGTACGACAAACTGTGGGATGCCCACGTCGTCGTCCCCGAGAGCGACACCGCCCCGGCGGTGCTGTACATCGACCTGCACCTGATCCACGAGGTGACCTCGCCGCAGGCGTTCACCGAGCTGCGCGCACGCGGTCTGGCGCCACGCCGGCCGGACCGCACCAAGGGCACCATGGACCACTCCACCCCGACCCTGCCGGCCGGGCCGGACGGCAGGCTGCCCTACTACACCCAGGCCTCGGAGAACCAGGTCGATACGCTGCAGCGCAATTGCGCCGAGTACGGCATCGAGCTGTTCGACATGGGCTCGCCCGACCGCGGCATCGTCCACGTGATCGCACCCGAGCAGGGCTACACCCAGCCGGGCATGACCATCGTCTGCGGCGACAGCCACACCTCAACCCACGGCGCGTTCGGCGCGCTGGCCTTCGGCATCGGCACCAGCGAGGTCGGCCACGTGCTGGCCACCCAGTGCCTGCTGCAGCGCAAGGCCAGGACCATGGCGATCACCATCGACGGCGCGCTGGCCCCCGGCGTGGGCGCCAAGGACGTGGTGCTGCACGTGATCGGCACCATCGGCGTCAACGGCGGCACCGGCCACGTCATCGAGTTCCGCGGCTCCGCGATCGAGGCGATGGACATGGAGCAGCGCATGACCCTGTGCAACATGTCGATCGAGGCCGGTGCCCGCGCCGGCATGGTGGCGCCGGACCAGGTCACCTTCGACTGGGTCGCGCGCACTCCGCGCGGGCCCAAGGGCGCCGACTTCGAGCAGGCGGTGGCGTACTGGAAGACACTGCGCAGCGACGCCGGCGCGCGCTTCGACGTCGAGGTCCGCATCGACGCGGCCGACATCCGCCCGACCCTGACCTGGGGCACGCACCCGGGCACCGCGATCGCGGTGGACGCGCCGATCCCGGCCGCCGCCGACGCCGCCGCGCGCAAGGGACTGGACTACATGCGCTTCGAACCCGGCCATGCGCTGGAAGGCACCCCGGTGGACGTGGTGTTCGTCGGCTCGTGCACCAACGGCCGCCTGCGCGACATGCGCGAGGTGGCGCAGGTGCTGCGCGGGCGTCGCGTCGCCGACCACGTGCGCATGCTGGTGGTGCCCGGCTCGGAGATCGTCAAGCGCGCCGCCGAGGCCGAGGGTATCGACGCCATCGTGCGCGCGGCCGGCGCCGAGTGGCGCGAGCCGGGCTGCTCGATGTGCATCGCCATGAACGGCGACCTGGTCGCGCCCGGGCAACTGGCGGTCAGCACCAGCAACCGCAACTTCGAGGGCCGCCAGGGCCCCGGCTCGCGCACCCTGCTGGCCTCGCCGACCACCGCCGCCTGGGCCGCGGTGAAAGGCAAGGTCGCCGACCCGCGCGAGCTGTTCGGCGCGGCCGCCGCGCCGGTGCCGGAGGTGGCCTGATGCCGACCGACACCGCCCCCACCGCCAGCGGCGCCGCGATCGCCTTCAACGCCAGCGTCGCCGGCGCGCTCAGCCGCCGGCGCCAGGACCAGCCGCAGCATGCCCCGGCGGCACCGGCCGCACCGGCCGCCGACACCCATCCCACGACCCCGCAGGAGACCGCCCGATGACCGGCTTCAGCACCCTGGTCTCGCGCAGCGTGGTGCTGCGGCAGACCAACATCGACACCGACCAGATCATCCCGGCGCGCTTCCTGTCCACCACCGAGCGCAAGGGCCTGGGCCGCAACGCCTTCAACGACTGGCGCTGGCTGGCCGACGGCGCACCCAACCCGGACTTCGCCTTCAACCAGCCGCACAACGCCGGGCGCTCGATCCTGCTGGCCGGGCGCAACTTCGGCTGCGGCTCCTCGCGCGAACATGCGCCGTGGGCGCTGACCGACCTGGGCCTGCGCGCGGTGGTGTCCAGCCAGATCGCCGACATCTTCCGCAACAACGCGCTGAAGAACGGGCTGCTGCCGATCGTGCTGGCCGAGGACGAGGTGCAGGCGCTGATGCAGCGCCCGGACGACGAGCTGGCCATCGACGTGGCCGCGCGCGAGCTGCGCACGCCCGACGGCCGCGTGTACGCCTTCCCGCTGGACGCCTTCGCCCAGACCTGCCTGCTGCAGGGCGTGGACGAGATGGGCTACCTGCTGGCCCGCCACCCCGACATCGAACGCTACGAGAACACTCATGCACGCTGACATCGTCGTCCTGCCCGGCGACGGCATCGGTCCGGAAGTGACCACCGCCGCCGTCTCGGTCCTGCGCACCATCGCCCGCCGCTTCGGCCACGACTTCGCCTTCCACGAACACGACATCGGCGGCATCGCCATCGACCGCCACGGCGAGCCGCTGCCGGCGGCCACGCTCGAGGCCTGCCGCCGCGCCGATGCGGTGCTGCTGGGCGCGGTGGGCGGACCGAAATGGTCCGACCCCAACGCCAGGGTGCGCCCCGAGCAGGGCCTGCTCGCCATCCGCCGGGCGCTGGGGCTGTTCGCCAACCTGCGCCCGGTGCGCCCGCACAAGGCGGCGCTGGACGCCTCGCCGATCAAGCCGCACCTGCTGGCCGGGGTGGACATCGTGGTGGTGCGCGAACTCACCGGCGGCATCTACTTCGGCGACAAGACCCGCAGCGACCACGATGCCAGCGACCTGTGCCGCTACAGCGTGGCCGAGATCGAGCGCGTGGTCCGCGCAGCGTTCCGGCTGGCCCAGGGCCGGCGCGGCCACGTCACCTCGGTGGACAAGGCCAACGTGCTGGAAACCTCGCGGCTGTGGCGCGACGTCGCCACCCGCATCGGCCGCGACGAGTTCCCCGAGGTGGCGCTGGAGCACCAGCTGGTCGATTCGATGGCCATGCACCTGCTGTCGCGGCCGCGCGAGTACGACGTCATCGTCACCGAGAACATGTTCGGCGACATCCTCACCGACGAGGCCTCGATGCTGGCCGGCTCGCTCGGCCTGCTGCCGTCGGCCTCGCTGGGCGAGGACCGTGGCGGACCCGGCGGATCGGCGCAGCCGGGCCACCGGATCGGCCTGTACGAGCCGATCCACGGTTCGGCCCCGGACATCGCCGGCCAGGGCATCGCCAACCCCTACGCCACCATCCTCAGCACCGCGCTGCTGCTGCGCCATTCGCTGGGGCTGGAGGACGAGGCCGCCTGCATCGAACGCGCAGTCGATGCCGCGCTGGATGCCCGCGCCTTCACCGCCGACCTGGCCAGTCCCGGCCAGGCGATCTCGACCAATGCCGCCGCACGCGCGGTCAGCGAGCAGATCCAGGCGCACTGCCACGCCGAGGCGCTGCGCCAGTAGCGCATACGATCGCGGCAACTACCCGCGGTCGCCGGACTGGAGCGCCTTCGGGTCAAGCATCTGCGGATCGGCCTCCACGTCGCCGCTCCCGCGCAGGCGGGAGCCCGGTGACTTGACCGCGATCGGGCCGGGAAAGTCGCCGGGTCCCCGCCTGCGCGGGGACGACGGCACGGTAAACATCCGCAGGAAAGGCCTAGGCGATCGACAGCCGGTCGCGGCCGCCGCGCTTGGCCGTGTACAGCTGCCGGTCGGCCTCGATCAGCAGCTCGCGCGCGCTGGCGCGGTTCGGCGTCAACACCACCACGCCGATGCTGGCGGTGCAGGACACCGTGTCCGCGCCGACCGGTACCCGGATCGCGCGCAGGTCGGCCAGCAGGGCCTGCAAGGCCGATTCGGCCTGCCGCAGGTCCAGGCCGGGCATCACCAGCAGGAATTCCTCGCCACCGTGGCGGGCGGCGAATACGCCCTCCAGCCCGGCACCGGCCAGCACGTCGCCGACGCGGCGCAGCACCTCGTCGCCCACCTCGTGGCCGTGGCCGTCGTTGATCCGCTTGAAATGGTCGATGTCCAGCAGCGCCACCACCAGCGGCGTGCCCGCCTGCAGTGCCTTCGCCACCGCCCGGCGCAGGTAGTGCTCGGCCTCGCGCCGGTTGGGCAGCCCGGTCAGCACGTCGTGGCTGGCCTGGTACTCGAGGCGGCGCACCAGCTCCTCGCGTTCGCGGTCGGCGGCCAGCAGGGCCACGTTCTTGTCGCTGAGCTCGCGCGTGCGCGCGGCGATGACGGCGGCCATGTGCCGCTGCCGCCGGCGGAAACTGGCGATGCGCCAGCCATACAGCGCCAGCAGCGTGCCGACCACCAGCAACAGCAGGATCGCCGGCACGGCCGGGTGCCGCCACCACGGCGGCACCAGCTGCAGCGTCAGCGCGGACGTGCCGACGGCCTGGCTCCGGTTCCAGTCCACCGGCAGCGTCGTGGCCTGTACCTCGAAGCGGTAGTCACCGGGGCGCAGGTTGGTATAGACCGCCTGCGCGCCGTCACCCGCATCCACCCAGTCCGGATCGAAGCCGAGCATGCGGTAGCGGTAGCGCACCTTGTCGGGCGCCTGGAAGTTGAGCCCGGCATAGGTGATGGCCAGCCGCTGGGTCCCCGCCGCCAGGCGATAGTGCCCGCCGGCCGGCTGCACCAGTCCGTCGGCCATGACCCGGTCGAACACGACCGGCACCGGCCGCGGCTGCCGCGTTCCCACCTGGGCGGGACGTATCATCCCCAGGCCGGCGGAGGTGGGAAACAGCAGCGTTCCGCTGCGCGTCATCCAGCCGGCCGGCGCGCTGCCGCCGTTGCCCTGGTTGCCCGGCATGCCGTCGCTGCGGTCCACCACCTCCACCGCCAGGTGCAGGCGGCGGCTCTCGTCGATCTCGTCGAAGTCCCGGCGCGCCACGCGGAACACGCCGCGATTGCTGGAGAGCCAGAAGTAACCGTGGCCGTCGTCGATGATGCGGAACAGCTTGTCGCGCGGCAGCCCGACGCGATGGTCGTACACGGTGAAACGGCCGCGGCGCAGGCGCAGCAGGCCGCGGTCGCTGGCCACCCACAGGCCACCGTCGGCATCGCGCAGGAAATCGAAGGCATTCTGCGCCGGGAAATTCTCGCCACCCTTCCACTGCTGGGTGCGGCCATCGGCACGGATCGCCGCCATGCCGCGATCGCTGCCGATCCACAGCGTCTGCTGTCCATCGCGGTACAGCACCTGGATCGAGCCGCCGGCCACGCCCTCGTCGTCCAGCGCCGGGCGCCGGATCCGGCCGTCGCGGTAATGCACCAGCCCGGCAGTGGTGCCGATCCACACGCCGCCGTCGGGATCCTGCAGCAGCGCACGCACGAACGACGACGGCAGCTCCTGGCCACTGCCGATGCGCTGCAGCACCTTGCCGCCGGCATCCAGCCGCATTACGCCCTGGTCGTAGGTGCCGACCCAAACGCCGCCGTCGCTGGCCAGTGCCAGCGCCAGCACCGATGGATCCGCGCCCGCGGTCAACGGCACCGGCTCCAACCGGTAGTCGCGCATGCGGTCCAGGCCGGCGGCATGGCCGATCCAGATCGAGCCGTCGCCGGTCTCCAGCACCGCGCGCGTGTAGTCCGAACGCAGGCCGTCGGCGGTGGTGATGCCGTGGGCGGCGCCCTCGGCCACCCGCGACAGGCCGTGGCTGCTGCCCACCCACAGCAACCCTTCCGCATCCTCGAGCAGCGCCGGGCTGACCACCCCCTCGACCGCGATCGTCTGGCTGTTGCCGTTGCCCAGCTGGCGCAGCAGGCGGCCGGACATCAGCGCCATCCACAGCTGGCCGTGCCGGTCCTGCAGCACCGAGATCACCCGCTCGCCGGGGTGCAGGTGCTCCATGCGGCCATCGGCATGGCGGTGCCAGACGCCATCGTCGCCGGCCACCAGCAGCCCGCCATCGCGGTCCTGCGCCAGCTGCCTCACCATGGCCTCGCCCATGCCGTGGTCCCGGCCCCAGGGTTCGGCCGCCCCCTGCCCGGACAACCGGTACAGACCGCGGCCGGTGCCCACCAGCACGCCCCCTTGCGGAGCCGGCAACAGCGCCGTGACGGCGGCGGCGGGCAGGCCGGCGTCGCGACCCGCGGCGGACAGGTGGCCATCGGGAGCGATGCGATAGAGCGCATCGCGGGTACCCACCCATACCGAGCCATCGCGATCGGCCAGCAGCGCGCTGACCTGCAGGCGCTGGGCAGCCGCATCGCCCAGATGTCGCCACTGTCCCTGGTGATGGCGGAACACGCCGTCGGCGGCGGTACCGAAGAGCATGCCGCCCTCGTGGTCGCGGGCGATCGCGAACACCCCCGACAGCTCCGCGCCCGGGGTGTTCTGGCGGTCGAACACGGTGAAATCGCGCCCGTCGAAGCGGGCCACGCCTTCCCAGGTGCCCACCCAGAGCTGGCCGTCGGCGCCCTGCGCGACCGCGTGGATCAGGTTGTGCGGCAAGCCGTCGTCCATGGTCCAGGAGGCCACCGTGTACGTCGGCGGCGGCGCCTGAGATGCCGCCAGCGCCAACGCCGGGACACAGGCCACCAGCGCGTGCATCACGCACGCGAGCACGGCGGCCACCCAGCGCCGCCTTACCGCCGCGGATTGCCCGATGCCGGCAACCCGCGGGGAAATGATGCGATCACGGTCCAAAATGCCCCTGTACATCTGTCCGACGCGTTCCGCCGCCCGTCCTTGACCAGCCGGCTTGGCTGCCAGCCTAGCATCCTCTGCAAGGCGGCGGTCGCGTTCCCCGCCCGGCGGCCGGTTTTCCGGCTCAGCCGGCCGCCTCGCTGGGGCGGACGCGGAACCAGGTGGCGTACAGCACCGGCAGGAACAGCAGCGTCAGCACCGTGCCGATCACCAGGCCGCCCATGATGGCCACCGCCATCGAGCCGTAGAACGCGCTGCGCGAGAGCGGGATCATCGCCAGCACCGCCGCCAGTGCGGTCAGCACGATCGGGCGGAAGCGGCGCACGGTGGCATCGAGCACCGCATGCCAGCGGTCGTGGCCGGCGTCGATGTCCTGCTGGATCTGGTCGACCAGGATCACCGAGTTGCGCATGATCATGCCGGCCAGGGCGATGGTGCCGAGCATGGCCACGAAGCCGAACGGCTTCTGGAACAGCAGCAGGAACAGCACCGCACCGATGATGCCCAGCGGCGCGGTCACCAGCACCATCGCGGTGCGCGAGAAGCTGCGCAGCTGCAGCATCAGCAGCGTCACCACCACCAGCAGGAACAGCGGCATGCCGGCGTTGATCGCGTTCTGCCCGCGCGCCGAATCCTCCACCGTGCCGCCGACCTCGAGCCGGTAGCCGGCCGGCAGCTGCTGGCGGATCTGCCCAAGCGTCGGCAGGATCTGCGCGGTCACCGCTGGCGCCAGCATGCCGTCGACGATGTCGGCGCGCACGGTCACCGTGGGCAGGCGGTCGCGATGCCAGATGATGCCGTCCTCGAAGGCCGGCTCCAGCGTGGCCACCTGCGACAGCGGCACGCTGGTGCCGTCGCCGACCGGGACCGCCAGGCTGCCCAGCAGCTCCAGCTGCCCGCGCTCGTCCTGCGAGCCGCGCAGCAGCATCTCGATCAGCCGGTTGCCCTCGCGGTAGGTGCTCACCCCCAGCCCGCTCAGCGAGGCGGACAGGAACTGCGCCACCTGCGCGCTGTCCACGCCCAGCGCGCGGGCGCGGTCCTGGTCGATCGCCAGCCGCACGATCTTGCTCGGCTCGCTCCAGTCCAGGTTGACGTTGGTGGCATGCGGGTTTTCGCGCACCTTGTCGGCCACCTGCCGCGCCAGCGCCTGTACCCGCTCGACGTGTTCGCCCGACACGCGGAACTGCAGCGGGTAGCCGACCGGCGGGCCGTTCTCCAGCCGGGTCACGCGGAACTGCAGGTCGGGGAACTGCCGCGCCACGTCCTGCAACAGCCAGGCGCGCACCGCCTCGCGGGCGTGCGTGTCCTTCGCCAGCACCACGAACTGCGAGAAGTTGGCCGCCGGCAGCTGCTGGTCCAGCGGCAGGTAGAAGCGCGGCGAGCCGGTGCCGACGTAGGCCACGTAGTTGGCGATGTCCTCGCGCCCGGCCAGCAACTGCTCCAGCCGGCGCGCCTGCGCCTCGGTCGCGCGCAGCGAGGCGCCTTCGGCCAGTTCCAGGTCCACGATCAGCTCGGGCCGGGTCGAGTCCGGGAAGAACTGCTGCGGCACGAAGCGGAACAGCGCCAGCGAGCCGACGAACAGCGCCACCGTGGCGGCGATCACCCACCAGCGATGGCGCAGGCACGCCTCCAGCACGGCGCGGAAGCGCCGGTAGAACGGCCGCCGGTAGGGATCGTGGTCGTGCGCATGTATCGGCCGGGGCGCCAGCCAGCGCGCGAACGCGGCGTGGCGGTCGGCCAGCCGCTCGCGCCAGGCGCGCCAGCGCCCGGCCAGGCTGCGCGGCGCCGGCGGCTGCGGGTTGCCCAGGTCGGGCAGCATCTTGTCGCCCAGGTACGGGATGAACAGCACCGCGACCACCCACGACACCAGCAGCGCGATGGTCACCACCTGGAACAGCGAGCGCGTGTACTCGCCGGTGCTCGAGGCGGCGGTGGCGATCGGCAGGAAGCCGGCGGCGGTGATCAGCGTGCCGGTCAGCATCGGGAACGCGGTGGAGGTCCAGGCGAAGCTGGCCGCGCGCAGGCGGTCGAAGCCCTGCTCCATCTTGATGGCCATCATCTCCACCGCGATGATCGCATCGTCCACCAGCAGGCCCAGCGCCAGCACCAGCGCGCCCAGCGAGATCTTGTGCAGGCCGATGCCGAAGTAGTGCATCGTCGCGAAGGTCATCGCCAGCACCAGCGGGATCGACACCGCCACCACCAGCCCGGTGCGCAGCCCCAGCGAGAAGAAGCTCACCAGCAGCACGATCACCACCGCCTCGGCCAGCACCTGCACGAACTCGCCGACCGAATCCTCCACCGCATGCGGCTGGTCGGACACCTTGCGCAGCTGCATGCCCGCCGGCAGCGTCCGCTGCAGACGCTCGAACTCGCCGTCCAGCGTGCTGCCCAGCCGGAGGATGTCACCGCCGTCCTTCATCGCCACCGCGATGCCGATCGCGTCCTCGCCCATGAAGCGCATCTTCGGCGAGGCCGGATCGGCGAATCCGCGCCGCACCTGGGCGATGTCGCCCAGCCGCAGCGTGCGGCCGCCGGCGCGGACCGGGAAGGCGCGGATGTCCTCGACCGAGGCGAACTGACCGCTCACCCGCAGCTGCACGCGCTCGCCCGCGGTCTCGAAGAAGCCGGTCGGCACCACCGCGTTCTGCTGCTGCAGCGCCTGCTGCACCGCGCCCATCGGGATGCCCAGCGTGGCCAGCTTGGTGTTGGACAGCTCGATCCAGATCTTCTCGTCCTGCAGGCCGACCAGCTCGACCTTGCCCACGTCGGCCACGCGCTGCAGTTCCAGCTGGATGCGGTCGGCGTAGTCCTTCATCACCGCGTAGTCGAAATCCTTGCCGGTGAGCGCGTAGATGTTGCCGAAGGTGTCGCCGAACTCGTCGTTGAAGAACGGCCCCACCACCTCCGCCGGCAAGGTGGCGCGGATGTCGCCCACGCGCTTGCGCACCTGGTACCAGAGTTCGGGAATGTCCCTGGAGCGCATCGAATCGCGCGCCATGAAGATGATCTGCGACTCGCCCGGCCGCGAGTACGAGCGGATGAACTCGTACTGGCCGGTGTTCATCAGCGCCTTCTCGATGCGCTCGGTGACCTCGCGCGAGACGTCCTCGGCGCTGGCGCCCGGCCACAGCGTGCGCACAACCATCGCCTTGAAGGTGAACGGCGGATCCTCGGACTGGCCGAGGTGGCGATAGGACCAGGCGCCGATCAGGGCCATGGCGATCATCGCGTACAGCACCAGGGCGCGGTTGGTCAGCGCCCACTCGGAGAGATTGAAGCGGCGCATGGGTCAGGGAGTCCCGTGGTTTGCCGATCCCCGCCCACGCAAGCGGGTCGGGGTACGGACGCTGGTCGGAAGGGCGCGGGACAACAGGCGATTTCCCTTCTCCCGCGTGCGGGGGAAGGTGCCCGAAGGGCGGATGGGGGCTGTCTGGAACATGGGAAATCCACAGCAAAAGTCCCACGTCCGGTGCTGAGCGCGCTCTTCTCCCGCATGCGGGGGAAGGGGGACAAGGGAGGCAAATGCCATGCGGGTGCGGCTTTCCCGCAGTCGGTCGATGATTGGCATGTCCCGGCTCCGGCTACTGTTGCCTTATGGGGCGATTGTCGCGGTCCACCGGCGTCACCGGCTGACCTTCGCGCAACAGGTGCCCGCCTCCGGCCACCACCCAGTCGCCCGCCGCCACACCCTCCTGCACCGGCACTTCGTCGCTGGCATAGGACGCCACCCGCACCGGCCGCGAGACGAGCTTGCCGCTGGCGGCATCCACCACCCATACCGCCGTACGTCCCTGCGCATCACGCTGGATCGCGGCCAGCGGCAGCGTCAGGCCGGCATCGCCGTCGGCCGCCAGCGACACGCGCGCACTCTGGCCCAGCTCGACCGCCGACAGCGCGTCGGCCGCCAACGCCACCCGCGCGGCGTAGCTGCGCGTGGCCGAATCGGCCGCCGGCGCGATCTCGCGGATCGTGCCCGGCAGGCGCTGTCCCGGCCGGCTCCACAGCTCCACCTGGGCCGGCTGGCCCACGACGAAACGCCCGATCTCGCCTTCCGGCAGCGCGATGGCGACCTCGCGCGCGCCATCGGCCGCCAGCGTGTAGATCGTCTGCCCGGCCGCGACCACCTGCCCGGCCTCGGCCTGGCGGCTGGCGATGACGCCATCGGCCGGCGCCCGCAACTCGGCATAGCCGGCCTGGTTGCGGGCCACCTGCAGGTTCGAGCGTGCCGCCTCGGCCTGGCTGGCCGCGGCCTTGTAGGCGGTGGTCTGCGCATCGAAGCTGGAACGGCTGATCAGCTGCTGCTCGACCAGCTTGGCGTAGCGCGCCTGCTCGTCGCGCGCGCGCACCAGGTCGGCCTGCGCGGCGGCGTACTGCGCCTGCGCGGCCTGCGCCTGCAGCGCCAGGTCGGACGGATCCAGCCGCGCCAGCACCTGTCCGCGCGCCACCCGCTGCCCGGCATCGACCCGGCGCTCGACCAGGTTGCCCGCCACGCGGAAGGACAGGGCGCTCTCCTCGCGTGCGCGCACCTCGCCCGGATAGGTCGAAAGCGCGGCACTGGAAAGCGGCCGGGGATGCACCACCAGCACCGGCGTCGGTGCCGGCGGCTGCGGCGCGCGATCGCCACAGCCGCCCAGCAGCAGCGCCAGCAGGCCCGCGCCGGCCAGGAAAGCGTTCTTGGTTTGCATGCCCACGTCCGTCCGCAAAGGGGGAGATATTAATGAACCTGCGAGTCTAGTATAAATATAGAACCCAATGGTCTAGTATTGACGGCATGTCCTCCACTCCTTCCATTGCCAAGGGCACCGGGAAGAACAGCGGCCCGGGACGCCCCAAGGATCTGGGCAAGCGGGCGGCGATCCTCGATGCCGCCAAGACCCTGTTCGTCGAGCAGGGCTATGCCGGGGCCAGCATGGATGGCATCGCCGCGTTGGCCGGCGTTTCCAAGCTCACCGTATACAGCCACTTCGGCGACAAGGAGACGCTCTTTTCCGAGGCGATCCGCGCCCAATGCCGGCAGATGATGCCCGACGACCTGTTCGAGCACGAGTTCGAAGGCCCGCTGCGCGACCAGCTGGTCGGCATCGGCCAGGCCTTCTTCGCCATGATCAGCAGCGATGCGGCCATTGCCACCCGCCGCATGATGCTGGCGCCGGATGTAGGCGACTGCCACGTGCGCGAGATGTTCTGGAAGGCCGGCCCGCAGCGCATCCAGCAGGCGCTGGCCGACTTCCTGGCCGGGCGCGTGGCGCTGGGCGAGCTGCAGATCGCCGACCTGCCGCTGGCGGCCTCGCAGTTCTTCTGCCTGCTCAAGGGCGAACTGCACCCGATGATGATGTGCGGATTGCGCGGCTGCCCCAGCCAGGCGGACGTCGATGCCCATATCCATGCCAGCGTGGACCTGTTCCTGCGGGCCTATGCGCCGCGCTGAACGGGCCGCGGCCCGGCCGGTGGTCGCGGTGACTTCCGGCACTGCGCTCGCGCCCCTGCCGCGGCGATGCTTGAGCGCGCGCCGCAGGCCCGCCAGCCGGCTAAAATGCCTGCCCCACCGCGTTGGACCGCTACCGCCATGACGATCGATTACTCCCAGGCCCGCGAAAAGATGGTTGAACAGCAGATCCGTCCCTGGGACGTGCTCGACATCCGCGTGCTGGACGTGCTGGCGCGGCTGCCGCGCGAGGCCTTCGTGCCGGAGGCCTACAAGGCCCTGGCCTATGCCGACCTGGAAATCCCGCTGGGCCACGGCCAGAAGATGATGAAGCCGGTGGTCGAGGGCCGCATGCTGCAGGCGCTGGAACTGCAGCCGGGCGAGGATGTGCTGGAGATCGGCAGCGGCAGCGGCTTCGCCACCGCCTGCCTGGCGGCGCTGGCGCGCGAGGTGGTGAGCCTGGAGATCGAGCCGGAGCTGGCGACCGGCGCGCGCGCCCACCTGGACGCGGCCGGCGTGGGCAGCAACGTGCGCATCGAGACCGCCGACGCGCTGACCTGGCAGAACGAGCGCCGTTTCGACGCGGTGTGCGTCACCGCCGCCGTGGACACCATCCCCGACCGCTTCCTGGCCTGGCTGCGTCCGGGCGGCCGCCTGTTCGTCGTGCGTGGCCGCGAGCCAGCGATGGAGGCGGTGCTGGTGAAGAACGACGTCAACGGCCCGCTCACAGAATCGTTGTTCGAAACCGACATCGCCTACCTGCGGGGCGCCGCCCCCACCCCACAGTTCCACTTCTGATTTCCCAAGGAAGCCTCATGATCCGCCGATCCCTCGTCCTCGCGCTGGCTGCCGCGCTTTCCCCGATGGCCGCAAACGCCGCCGATCTGCTGCAGGTCTACGAAATGGCCCGCAACGGCGACCCGCAGCTGGCCTCGGCCGAATCCACCCGGCTGTACAACAAGGAAGGCGAGGTCCAGGCGCGCGCCGCGCTGCTGCCGCAACTGGACGGCAGCGCCTCGATCAGCCGTTCGCGCACCGAGTACGAGGGGATCGCCGGTACCCGCACCTCCAAGAGCCGCAACTACGGCATCAACGGCAGCCAGACCATCTTCAACTGGAGCCAGTTCGCCCGCCTGCGCGCGCAGCGCGACATCAGCAAGGCCGCCGACTTCACCTTGGACTCGGCCAACAACGACCTGATCGTGCGTACCTCCGCCGCCTACTTCAACGTGCTGGTGGCGATCGAGTCGCTGGTGGCGGCGCAGACCAACGAGGCCGCGGCCAAGAAGCAGTTCGACTACGCCGACAAGCGGCTGGAGGTCGGGCTGGCCCCGATCACCGACGTGCACGAGGCCCGCGCCCAGTACGACCAGGCGCGCGCGGACACGATCACCGCCCGCAACACCCTCGCCGACTCCTATCAGGCGCTGGCCGAGATCACCGGCCAGCCGGTGCGCAACCTGAAGGCGCTGCCGGACGACTTCCGGCCGGAACTGCCGCCGGACTACAGCAACGTCGACCAGCTGGTCGCCGACGCCGTTGCCCGCAACCCCGAGCTCAAGGCGCAGGAACTGCAGGTGCAGGCCGCCGAGTCCAGCGTCTCCGCCGCGCGTGCCGGGCACTACCCGACCATCAACCTCAGCGGCAGCGTCGGCCGCAGCAACAGCTGGGGCGACATCAGCGGCAGCGGTACCGGGACCAGCACCAGCGGGCTGGACATCGACAGCAACCAGATCGGCCTGACCCTGAGCGTGCCGATCTTCGCCGGCGGCGCCACCCAGTCGGCGGTGCGCCAGGCGCTGGCGCAGCGCGACATGCAGCAGGACGCCTACGAGCAGCAGAAGCGCGCGCTCGACCGCAATACCCGCAACTACTACCAGACCGTGGTGCAGGGAATCAGCGAGGTCGAGGCGCGGCGGCTGGCGGTGGTGTCGGCGCAGGCGGCGTACGACGCCTCCGAGGTCGGCCTGGAAGTCGGCACCCGCACCGTGCTGGACGTGGTGCAGAACCAGCAGACGCTGTTCTCGGCGCAGTTGAACTATGCCCAGGCCAAGTACAGCTTCCTGCAGAACCGGCTGCTGCTGGCGCAGGCCACCGGCACGCTGGACATCACCCAGGTGCAGGACGTGAACCGGCTGCTGACCCAGGAGGCCGAGGCCCGGCTCCCCGATCCGAGCGCGCTGCAGTAGGCGGACGCGGCCGGTCCGGTTCGGGCCAGTACCCTGCGAGGGAGCGGATCGAAGGTCCGCTCCCTTTTTCGTTTGGTTTTGGACCGGGACAAGCCGGCCCCTCCGAGCCGGGATGGTCCCCTTTCTCCTGGCGGATGGGGCGGTGTCTGGAAGACGGGAAAGCCGAACGCAAAAGCGTGCCGATCCGGCGCTGCGTGCCGCCTTCCCCCGAAAAGAGGGCCGTGGCCCCGCAAGCGGGAGAAGGGAAGCCATGCGTGATGTAGAGACGGGTGTGGCAGGCGAGAAGGGTCGATGCCGAAAGCTGTCGCCGGGGCCCCGCATCAGCGGGTGACGCCGGGTTCGGTTCCCAGACGCGAGCCAAAGGCGCGGTGGCGGCCAGCGACCCGGTCGGCCTACGGATGGCGCTCCGGCAGATCGGCTTCGATGAGTTTCAGGGTCCGGGCCAGCGCGCCGCGGCCGTTCTCCACCAGTGCGCAGCCGGCGGTGGCCATGGTCTTGCGCAGCGCCGGCTCGGCCAGCAGGCGGTCCAGTGCGGCCACCACGCCGGCCGTGTCGTCACACACGATGATCGCGCCGGCGTCGGACAGGCGCCGCGAGATTTCGGCGAAGTTGTGCAGGTGCGGCCCGGTGACGGCCGGGGTGCCGACCGAGGCGGGCTCCAGCAGGTTGTGGCCGCCGATCGGCTCCAGGCTGCCACCGACGAAGGCCACCTGCGCGCAGGCATAGAACTGCATCAGCTCGCCCAGGGTGTCGACCACGAACACCTCGGTATCCGGCTGCGGCCATTCCTGCGCCTTGCGCGTGGCCACGTTCCAGCCCTGGTCGCGCACCAGCACCTCCACCCGGGCGAAGCGCTCCGGATGGCGCGGCGCCCACAGCAGCAGCAGTTGCGGCCAGTGCTGCCGCAGCTGGCGCTGGATCTGCATCACCGCCTCCTCCTCGCCCTCATGGGTACTGGCGGCGATCCATACCGGCCGCGAGGCGGGCACGTGGCGGTGGAACTGCCCGACGAATGCCTGCAGATGGTCGGGCATGGCGATGTCGAACTTGAGGTTGCCCAGGGCCACCACCTGCGATGGCCGGGCCCCGAGCTCGATGAAGCGCGCCGCGTCCTCGCGCGATTGCGCCGCCACGCAGGTGACGGTGCGCAGCGCGCGGCCGATCAGCGGCCGCAGCAGGCGGTAGCCGCGCAGCGAGCGCGCCGACAGCCGCGCGTTGAGCACGTATACCGGGATGTCCCGGTCGCGGCAGCCGAACAGCATGTTGGGCCACAGCTCGGTTTCCAGGATCAGCCCCAGCCGCGGCCGGAAGTGCTCCAGGAAGCGGCGCACCCCGCCGGGCACGTCGTAGGGCAGGTAGACGTGGTCCACCTGGTCGCCCCACAGCGCGCGCACGCGCTCGGAACCGGTCGGGGTGATGGTGGTGATCACCCAGCGGATGTCCGGGCGTTGCGCGCGCAATGCGTTCACCAGCGGCGCGGCGGCATTGACCTCGCCCACCGAGACCGCGTGCAGCCACACCCGCGGCTGCCCGCGGGCCTGCTGGTAGGCGGCATAGCGCTCGTCCCAGCGCTGGAAGTACTGGCGCACGCGGAAGCCGCGCCACACCAGGTGGTAGATGGTGATCGGCAACAGCAGGTAGAGCACGGCCGAGTACAGGCCGCGCAGCATCCATTCGACGGGATCCTTGCGCATCGGTGAAGGATAGCGGATGCGGCGGCGGCGGCATCGCGTGCATGGGCTTCCCTTAGAATCTGCGCATGTCCGAATCCGCCACCACCGCACCGCGCCCTTCGCTGCTGCAGCCCCGTCACTGGCCGACCCTGCTGGCGCTGCTGCCGGCGGTGATCGCCGCGCGCCTGCCGTGGCTGTTGCAGCGCGCGCTCGGCCGCGGCATCGGCTGGGTCGCTTTGCGCGTGGCGCACACCCGCCGCCGCGCCGCCGAGGTCAACCTGAAGCTGTGCTTCCCAGAGCAGGACGACGCCTGGCGCGCACGGCTGCTGCGCGACAGCTTCGACGCGCTGGGCATCGGCGTGTTCGAGTTCGCGCGCGCCTGGTGGGGCAGCATCGACGCCATCCGCCCGCGCGTGAGCATCGAGGGGCTGGAGCACCTGCGCCGGCTGCAGGACGAAGGACGCGGCGTGCTGCTGGTATCGGGCCACTTCATGACCCTGGAGATGTGCGGGCGGCTGATGTGCCAGTACGTGCCGCTGGCGGGCATGTACCGGCGCTACCGCAACCCGGTGATGGAATGGGCGGTCAAGGCCGGGCGGTTGCGCTACGCCAAGGCGATGTTCGCCAACGAGGACGTGCGCGGCGCGCTGCGCCATCTCAAGCGCGGCGGCTTCCTGTGGTATGCGCCCGACCAGGACATGCGCGGCAAGGACACGGTGTTCGTGCCGTTCTTCGGCATGCCCGCGGCCACCATCACCGCCACCCACGAGTTCGCCCGCATCACCGGCTGCGCGGTGGTGCCGTACTTCCACCGCCGCGAGGGCGACCGCTACATCCTGCGGGTGGCGCCGCCGCTGGAGAATTTCCCGTCCGAGGACGTGGTGGCCGACACCGCGCGGGTCAATGCCGCCATCGAGCAGATGGTGCGCGAGGCGCCGGCGCAGTACCTGTGGATCCACCGCCGCTTCAAGCGCCAGCCCGGCGGCCGCAGCCGGTTCTACGACAAGGAGGCCGGCGGCAAGGATGTCGACGGCAGGGAACCCCGCGGCGAGGCCTGATCCGGCACCCTCGCCCGCAGCGCGCCCGCATACAGCCCCGCCAGCAGCATCAGCACCCCGCCCCAGAAGCTGGAATGGAACGCCAGGTGGGTGTTGAACGGGAACACGGTGACCGCCAATGCCAGCATTGCCGGCCGCGCCCGCTCGCGCGCCGCGGCATCGGCGCGGCGCCATGCCCGCCAGGCCAGCCAGGCGCCGGCCAGCCACAGCAGCAGGCCGATGACGCCGGTCTCGCTGAGGATCTCCAGCACCAGCTGGTGCGCATGCAGCGCCGGTCCCTCGCCCCAGGCCGGGCCGCCGCCGTGCAGCGGGTCGCAGGCCGGGAACGCCTGGCGGAAGCCGCGTGCGCCCACCCCGTTAAGCGGATGCCCTTCGATCATGCACGCCGCCGCGCCCCAGATCTGCCCACGTCCTGACAGAGCCTGGTCGATGCCGCCGTCGGCGAAGGCCAGCGTGGTGCGCTGGATGCGCTGCTGCAGCTGCGGCGACACGGCGGCCAGGGCAGCCAGGCCGACCACCGCGGCGGCGGCCACCGCCAGCGACCGCTTCCAGCCCAGCAGCCGCCAGCCGGAGAACAGCACCACCAGCGCATAGGTGATCCACGAGGCGCGCGAGCCGGCCAGCACGATGACGATCCCGGCCAGCGCCGCCACCGCCAGCCATGCCCACGTCCCCCAGCGCCGCTGCACCGGCAGCAGCAGGAACGGCGACATGCTCGCCAGCACCTGGCCGAGCTTGAGGTTGCACGGCCCCAGGAAACCGCTCAGGCGATCGACCGCGGCCACCTCGGCCGGCGTGCACAGGCCGTGCCCGCTGAGGGCCCACTTGGCCTGGTCCAGCGACCAGAACCAGGCACTGGTACCAGTCAGCGCCTGCAGCAGGCCATCGGCGAACCACAGCGCCACGATCACCGCCAAGCCGCCGAAGGTGACGCGGCGCAGCGGCGGGGTGGCCACGGCCATCGCCACCAGCCAGGCGAACGGCAGGTGGCGCAGTCCTTGTGCCGCCCGGCCCCAGGCACGGCCGCCATCGATGGCATCGGTGGCGGAAATCGCCTGCGGCAGCCAGTAGGCCAGGAACAGCGCCGTGGCCAGCGCCAACGCGCCGCGATCCGGCAGCGGGCCGCCACCACGGAGACGCTGTACCAGCAGCACCGCCAGGGCCAGCAGCGCGCCCAGCGACAGCAGGCCCTCGGCGATGCCGGGGGCCGGCCACATCGCCACGTAGGCGAGCACCCAGGCCGGCGCCCAGCGCCAGCCCGGGGCGGCCGCGGGAGAACCGGCAAGTCCGTCAGCGCGTGAGTTCGTCATAGACGGCCAGGGTGGCGTGCTGCATCTGCTGCAGCGTGTACGGGATCGACGGCGGGGGCGCCGGCGGCTGTTCCAGCAGTTGCCGGCAGCGGGCCAGCAGCCCGGCCTCGTCGAAGGCAGGCACCGCACCGGAGGGTTGCAGCTGCGCCAGCAGTTCGCCGACGCCGCCGTGGGCCCAGCCCAGCACCGGACGGCCCACCGCCAGCGCCTCGATCACGGTGCGGCCGAACGCCTCGGGCTTGCGCGAGAGCTGCAGCACCAGGTCGCAGGCGGCATAGGCCTCGGCGATGCGCGAGGTGGGCGCGGTGAAGGCGACCGCCTCGGCGACGCCCAGTCGCGCGGCCTCGTCCTGCAGCTCGCACAGATACGCCTCGCGCCCGGCCTCGCGCGCGCCGGGCAGCCACAGCCGGGCATCCATGCCCTGCCTGCGCAATCCGGCCAGCAGGCGCAGTCCGTCGGCGTGGCCCTTGAGCCGGGTGCCGCGTCCGGGCAGCAGCAGCCACGGGCCATCGCCGGACAAGGCCGGCGCCTGCGTGGCGGCCCAGGCGCGCGCCTGCGGATCGGGATGCGCCCGGCGCGGGAAACGGGCCACGTCGATGCCGCGCGGGATCACCCGCAGCCGGGCCGGATCGGTACGCGGATAGTGCCGCTGGACGTAGTCGCGCACCGTCTGCGATACGCAGATCACCCGCTCGCCGTAGGTCATCACCGCGCTGTAGCGGCCGGGCGAGTTGAGCCCGTGCACCGTGGTGACGAAATGCGGCCGTCGCGCCGCTGGCAGCCGCCGCAGCGCCCGCCAGCCCAGCCACGCCGGCAGGCGCGAGCGCGCGTGCACGATGTCCGCGTCGAGTTCGACGAACAGCCTGCGCAATGCGCCGACATGGCGCAGTGTCAGCAGCGATTTGCGGCCGATGTCCAGTTCCACGTGTTCGGCGCCGCTGGCCAGCAGCGGCCCGACCAGCCGCCCGCCGGCCGACACCACCACGGCACGGTGCCCGGCCTGCACCAGCGCCTCGGCGATTTCCAGGGTGGAACGCTCGACGCCACCGGACTGCAGTGCCGGCAGCAGCTGCACCACGGTCAGGCGGTGCACGGCAAATGGATCAGTCGGCCAGCACGAACACGGCACCGCAGTAGGGGCACTGCGCCTCGTGGTTCGGCTCGTCCTCGATCGGCAGGTAGACGCGCGGATGCGAGTTCCACAGCGCCATCTCCGGGGTCGGGCAGCTCAGCGGCAGGTCGCTGCGGTGCACGGTGTAGCGCTTCTCGGTATTGGCGGGCGCGGTGGCGGTATGGCTCATGGTGGGCGCGATCGTGGAGACGTGGGCGCGATTCTAGCAGCCGGCGGCGCGGCCGGCTGCGGGTTGCCGGCGACGCGGCGTGGCTTTATCGATGTGCACGCTCCCTCACGGCATCGGGCTTACAATCGCTGCCGGCATCCGGCCCGCCATGGCCCGGGCCCTCCCCCTCCCCGCTTCCACATCGTGTCCATGCAGCAATCCGCCCATGCGAACCGGCGCGCGTGGGGTGGCGTCTATGCGCTCGCCCTGTCCGCCTTCATCTTCAACACCAGCGAGTTCGTCCCGGTCGGACTGCTGAGCGACATCGCGTCCAGCTTCCGGATGCCGGTCACGCAGGTGGGGCTGATGCTGACCATCTACGCCTGGACGGTGGCGCTGGTCTCGCTGCCGTTCATGCTGCTGACCCGGCGCATCGAGCGCCGCCACCTGCTGATGGGCACGCTGGCGGTGTTCATCGCCGCCCACGTGGTGTGCGGGGTCGCCAACAGCTTCGCGATGCTGATCGCCGGGCGCCTGGGCATCGCCTTTTCCCATGCCGTGTTCTGGTCGATCACCGCCTCGCTGGCGGTGCGCATCGCCCCGCCGGGCAAGCAGGCGCAGGCACTGGGCCTGCTGGCGGCCGGCACCTCGATCGCGATGGTGCTGGGCATCCCGACCGGGCGGGTGATCGGCGACCTGATCGGCTGGCGCATCACCTTCCTGGTCATCGGTGCGGTGGCGGCGCTGGTGATGATCGCCCTGCGCCTGCTGCTGCCGCCGCTGCCGGCGCAGAAGGTCGGCTCGCTGGCCAGCATTCCGGTGCTGTTCCGCCGCAAGGTGCTGGTGGGCCTGTACCTGTTGACCATCGCCGTGGTGACCGGCCACTTCACCGCCTACAGCTACATCGAGCCCTACTCGCAGCTGGTGGCGCAGCTCACGCCGCGCGAGACGACGATCCTGCTGCTGGTGTTCGGCGGCATGGGCATTCCCGGCACCATCATCTTCGGGCGCTGGTATGCACACCACTCCAACGTCATGTTCGTCGGCTCCATCGCGCTGGTGGCGGCCTGCCTGTTCATGCTCGCCGCGGCCGACAGCCAGTACTGGCTGCTGATCACGCTGTGCGGGGTGTGGGGCATGGCGATGCTGGTGTTCGGCCTGGCCATGCAGGCGCGCGTGCTAGAACGCGCGCCGGAGGCCACGGACGTGGCCATGTCGATCTACTCGGCCATCTACAACGTCGGCATCGGCGGCGGCGCGCTGCTCGGCAGCCAGATCAGCGAGCGGCTGAGCCTGCGCGACGTCGGCATCGTGGGCAGCGCCATGGCCGTCGCCGGACTGCTGATCAGCTTCTGGATCGTGCGCCGGCGCCCGGACGTGGGCATGCCGGTGGCGCCGGGCGCACCGCGCCCGCACGCCGATGCGCCGCCCGGGGTATGGCGGCGCTGGCGCAACCGCCAGGCCGCCTCCGGCAACTAGGCCGGCGGAAGGAAAGGCCGGCCGTCAGGCCGGTTTCTCGGCCTCGCGCTGCTTGCGGATCTGCGCATCGACCGCGGCGATCGCGGTCATGTTGAGGATGCGCCGCGAGCTGGCGTTGCTGACCAGGATGTGCGCCGGCTTGGCCACGCCCATCAGGATCGGGCCGATCGCCACGCTGTCGGTGAACACGCGCACCAGGTTGTAGGCGATATTGGCCGCCTCCAGATTGGGCATCACGAACAGGTTGGCGCGCCCCTTGAGCGTGCTGTTGGGCATGATGCGCTGGCGCAGCGCCTCGTCCCAGGCGGTGTCGCCCTGCATCTCGCCGTCGACGTTGAGCTTGGGGCTGCGCTTGCGCAGGATCTCCAGCACCAGGCGCATCTTCTTCGCCTCGGGCGAGTCGTGGCTGCCGAAGTTGCCGTGCGAGAGCAGCGCCACGCTGGGCTCGATGCCGAACAGGCGCATGCGGTAGGCAGCCTGCAGCGTGGCCTCGGCCAGCTGCTCGGGGCTGGGATCGTCCTGCACGTGGGTGTCGACGAAGAAGAACACGCCCTTCTGGTTGATGATGCCGGTCATCGCCGAGGTCGAGCTGACCTTGGGCTCCAGCGGCAGCACGCTGCGCACGTAGCCGAGCTTCTTGTGGAAGCGCCCGACCACGCCGGACAGCATGGCGTCGGCCTCGCCGCGCGCCACCATCACCGCGGCGATCAGGGTCGGCCGCGAGCGCATCAGGTTCTTGGCCGCGGCCACGGTGACGCCACGGCGCTCGGTCAGCGCGTGGTAGTACTGCCAGTACTCGTTGAAGCGCGGGTCGTCGAGGATGTTGGTGATCTCGAAGTCCACCCCGGCCTGCATGCGCAGGCCCAGGCGGTGGATGCGGGTCTCGATCACGTCCGGGCGGCCGATCAGGATCGGGAAGGCCAGGCCCTCGTCGATCACGTTCTGCACCGCGCGCAGCACCACCTCCTCCTCGCCCTCGGCATACACCACGCGCTGCTTGTCGCCGCGGGCGCGGTCGTACACCGGCTTCATCATCAGGCTGGAGCGGTAGACGAACTGGCCCAGCTTCTCGCGGTAGGCGGCCATGTCGGCGATCGGCCGGGTGGCTACGCCCGAGTCCATCGCCGCCTGCGCCACCGCCGCGGACAGCTCGACCAGCAGGCGGCGGTCGAACGGGCGCGGGATCAGGTATTCGGGGCCGAAGCTCGGCGCCTCGCCGCCGTAGACCGCCCCCAGGTCGGAGGCCTCGCGCCGTGCCAGCGCGGCGATCGCGTGCACGCAGGCGATCTTCATCGCCTCGTTGATCGCGGTGGCGCCCACGTCCAGCGCGCCGCGGAACAGATAGGGGAAGCACAGCACGTTGTTGATCTGGTTCGGATAGTCCGAACGGCCGGTGCCGATGATGCAGTCCGGACGCACCCGGCGGGCCTCCTCCGGGGTGATCTCCGGGCGCGGATTGGCCAGGGCGAAGATGATCGGCTGGCGCGCCATGGTGGCCACCATCTCCGGCTTGAGGATGCCGGCGGCCGACAGGCCCAGGAAGATGTCCGCGCCCTCGACGATCTGCGCCAGGGTGCGCTTGTCGGTATCGCGCGCGTAGCGGGCCTTGTCCGGGTCCAGGTCGGTGCGGCCGGTGTGGATCACGCCGTCGCGGTCGAAGGCCAGGATGTTCTCCGGCTTCAGGCCCAGCGACACCAGCATGTTGACGCAGGAGATGCCGGCCGCGCCCATGCCGGTGGTGGCCAGCTTGACGTCCTCGATGCGCTTGCCGACCACCTCCAGCGCGTTGATCACCGCCGCGCCGACGATGATGGCGGTGCCGTGCTGGTCGTCGTGGAACACCGGGATGCCCATGCGCTCGCGCAGCTTGCGCTCGACGATGAAGCACTCCGGCGCCTTGATGTCCTCCAGGTTGATGCCGCCGAAGGTCGGCTCCAGCGAGGCGATGATGTCGACCAGCTTGTCCGGGTCGTTCTCGTCGATCTCGATGTCGAACACGTCGATGCCGGCGAACTTCTTGAACAGCACGCCCTTGCCTTCCATCACCGGCTTGCCGGCCAGCGGGCCGATGTTGCCCAGGCCCAGCACCGCGGTGCCGTTGCTGATCACCGCCACCAGGTTGCCGCGCGCGGTCAGCGCGCTGGCCTGCTGCGGGTCCTCCACGATCGCCTCGCAGGCGTAGGCCACGCCCGGCGAATAGGCCAGCGACAGGTCGCGCTGGGTCAGCATCGGCTTGGTCGCCACCACCTTGATCTTCCCCGGCGGCTGCTGGCGGTGGTAGTCGAGGGCGGCCTGTTTGAAGTCTTCGTTTGACATCGAGGGAATCTTGGCGAGGAGAGCAAGGGACAGCGATTCTAAACCCAGCGGCTTGAACCGTAGGCCGGACGTTTCGCCGCAGACACGGTCGCGGCGGTGCGGGCCAGGACGGGAAACGAAGACGCCGGCACTGTGCAGGCCGGCGTCTTCGCGGACGGGTGGGGGCTCAGTCCGGGCTCTTGTCGTCGATCGCGATCCCGGCAGCCACCACCGCCGGCGATTCGAAGGCCACCTCGCCATGGTCCAGCGCCAGCTTGAGCTGGTCGCGGTCCAGCGCGTTCTCCCAGCGCGAGACCACCACGGTGGCCACGGCATTGCCGATGAAGTTGGTTAGCGAGCGGCACTCGCTCATGAAGCGGTCCACGCCCAGGATCAGCGCCATGCCGGCCACCGGCACCTCCGGCACCACCGCCAGCGTCGCCGCCAGGGTGATGAAGCCGGCGCCGGTCACGCCGGCCGCGCCCTTGGAGCTGAGCATGGCCACCGCCAGCAGCATGATCTGGTGGCCCAGGGTCAGCTCGGTGTTGGTGGCCTGGGCGATGAACAGCGCCGCCAGGGTCATGTAGATGTTGGTGCCGTCCAGGTTGAACGAATAGCCGGTGGGCACCACCAGCCCGACCACCGGCTTGGCACAGCCGGCCTTCTCCATCTTCTCCATCAGCGAGGGCAGCGCCGACTCGGACGAGGAGGTGCCCAGCACCAGCAGCAGCTCGGCCTTGAGGTAGCGGATCAGCTTGAGCACCGAGAACCCGCACAGCCGCGCGACGAAGCCCAGGATCACCAGCACGAACAGCAGCGAGGTGATGTAGAACGAGCCCACCAGCCAGGCCAGGTTGACCAAGGTGCCGATGCCGTACTTGCCGATGGTGAAGGCGATCGCGCCGAAGGCGCCGATCGGCGCGGCGGCCATCAGGATGTGCACCAGGCGGAACACCGGCGCGGTCAGCGATTCCAGCAGGTTGAGCACCGGCCTGCCGCGATCGCCCACCAGCGCCAGCGCGATGCCGAACAGCACCGCCACGAACAGCACCTGCAGGATGTTGTCGCCGACGAACGGGCTGACCAGCGTCTTGGGGATGATGTCCATCAGGAAGCCGGTCAGGGTCAGCTCGTGCGACTTCTCCACGTAGCTGTTGACCGCGGACTGGTCCAGGTCGGCGGCGTTGATGTTCATGCCGGCGCCGGGCTGCACCACGTGGGCCACGATCATGCCCACCACCAGCGCCAGCGTGGAGAAGAACAGGAAGTAGATCATCGACTTGGCGAACACCCGGCCCACCGTGCGCAGGTGGGTCATGCTGGCGATGCCGGTGACGATGGTCAGGAAGATCACCGGGGCGATGATCATCTTGACCAGCTTGATGAAGGCATCGCCCAGCGGCTTCATCGACTCGGCGAACACCGGCTCGAAATGGCCGAGCAGCGCGCCGATCACGATGGCCACCACCACCTGGAAGTACAGCTGCCGATAGAGCGGGACATGCCGGCGCGGCGCCGGGGACGAATTGACGACGTGCATGGGAACTCCGGGAATGCGTGGGCGTCCGGCCAATGCGGACTGGCCGGCATTCTGGCCTGCCCCCGGCGATAGGCCGATAACGCATTGGTATTAGGAAAATCGCCGGCCAGGCCGCACTCTTCCGGCTGGCCCGGGGGGACTAACCCATTGGTCGAAGATTGATTGAAGTCATGTGCAAACGCCCGACACTGGTCTAGCCTTTGCCGCGCTGGGAGCTGGATCCGGGCTCAGATCGCCCTTCGCAGGCTCCCTCGAAGCACCATTCCAACCGACGAGATGATGTCCATGCGCCCTTCCCTCATCGCTGCCGCAATCACATTGGCCGGCTTCGGCGTTTCCGCCCAGGCGGCCGATTTCGACAACTGGCCGACCAAGTACAAGACCTCCAACAACGTCGAGCTCGCCATCACCGGCAACTTCGCCTACGACTACAACAACTTCTCCGGTGATTCCGCACTCGAGGACGACGATGCGATGCGCCGCAAGGAGTTCGGCGCCACCATCAAGAAGGCGGGCGTGTTCGACGCCATGGTGTACTACGACTTCCAGTCCGAGACCTGGCTGGACGTGTACCTGCGCCTGGAGTCCAAGGCGCTGTTCGGCCGCGACATCGGCAAGTTCCGCTTCGGCTACATGAAGGTGCCGGTGGGCATGGAAGGCGTGACCAGCTCGCGCGCGCTCAGCTACATGGAGCTGGCGCTGCCGATCCAGGCGATCTACCAGGGCCGTCGTACCGGCGTGGAATGGACCTTCGAGCGCCCGGCCTACCTGCTGCAGGCCGGTGCCTACGGCGGCAAGGACCTGCACGGCGACAATCCCGGCACCACCCAGGTGGTGCGCGGCGTGTGGACCCCGCACAAGGCCGCCGGCGACGTGATCCACCTGGGCCTGGCCGCCTCGGTCGAGAACCCGCGCGGCTGGCACAACGGCCTGGACGTCCACTTCGAGCCCAGCTACCGCGGCCGTGCCAAGCCGGAAGCCGGCCTCACCGACATCCGCCTGATCGACACCGGCGCGCTGAGCAACGTCGAGAAGATCCGCCGCACCGGCCTGGAAGGCCTGTGGATCAAGGGCCCGTTCTCGCTGCAGGGCGAAGCGCTGCGCCTGAACGCCGAGCGTGCCAACGGCCTGCCCGACTTCACCGCCGACGGCCAGTACGTCTCGGCCACCTGGTCGCTCACCGGCGAGTCGCGCGGCTACAACGCCGGCAACGTCTCCAACATCAAGCCGTCCAAGAGCTACGGCGCGGTCGAGCTGCTGGCCCGCTACAGCCGCCTGGACCTGAACGACGGCGCCATCCTCGGTGGCCGCCAGCACGACTGGACGCTGGGTGCCAACTGGTACCTGACCAGCCACTTCAAGTTCCAGGCCAACTACGTGCGTGTCGATGCCAGCCGCCAGGGCGTCAAGCGCGATCCGAACGTGTTCGAGCTGCGCGCCCAGGTCCACTTCTGAGCCACGCCGCCTGAGGCATGTGTGCGAACGGGCTCCCGGGAAACCGGGGGCCCGTTCGCGTTGTGGCGCCGGCACCGCTACCGCACGTCGTCCCGCCCGTCGACGATCATGTGTCCGGGCCGCCCGGCATGGGCCGCGCTGCCCGGCCAACGGGAAGCGGATGCGGGCGACACGCCCTAGACTTCGCGCATGTATGCACTCGAGCGTTTCCGTCGCCCCGTCCTGACCGCCCTGGTGGTGCTCGGCGGCATGGTCCTGTGCGCCTCGGTGGCCGGGCGGATCGGCGAGCGCCATGCGCTGGAACTGGAGAACGCGCAGGTGCAGCGCCAGCTGTCGCTGTACTCGCAGTCGCTGCAGCAGCACATCGACCGCTATCGCACGCTGCCGCAGCTGCTGGCGCTGGACCCGGAACTGATCCGCGCATTGTCCGCGCCGCTGGATGCTGCGCAGCAGCATCACCTCAACCTCAAGCTGGAACGCGCCAACAACGTCACCCGTTCCTCCACGCTCACCCTGATCGACCGCCGCGGCGTCGCCGTGGCCGCCAGCAACTGGCGCCAGGGCAACAGCAACGTCGGCGTGGACTACAGCTTCCGCCCCTACGTGCAACAGGCGCTGGCCAACGGCAATGGGCGCTTCTACGGCATCGGCATGACCACCGGCGTGCCCGGCTACTTCCTGTCGCAGGCGATCGTCGACGGCGACGGCCGGCGCATCGGCGTGATCGCCATCAAGATCGAACTGGCCGCGCTGGAGCGCGAATGGCTGAGCGTGCCCGACGTGGTGATGGCCAGCGATTCGCACGGCGTGGTGTTCCTGGCCAGCCGCGACGAGTGGCGCTACCGCCAGTTGGCGCCGCTGGGCCCGGACGACCGCGAGGAACTGGCCGCCACCCGCCAGTACGCCAGCCAGGCGCTGCGGCCGATGCGCTACCGCATGCTGCAGCGCATCGACCCCGACGGCGGCCTGGCCCGGCTCGAACTGCCTGCCCTGCAGGGGCCGGTGCTTTGGCGCAGCCTCACCCTGCCGAACAGCCAATGGCACCTGCACCTGCTGCATGACGCCGCCTCGGTGACCGCCGCCGGCCGCAGCGCGGCGCTGGCCGCCGGCGGCGGCTGGCTGGCGCTGTCGTTCCTGGCGCTGTTCGTGCAGCAGCGCAACCGCATGTCCGCCCTGCGCCAGCGTAGCCGCGAGGAACTGGAAACCCTGCTGCAGCAGCACGCGCAGGAACTGCGTACCGCCCAGGACAGCCTGGTGGAGGCCGCGCAGCAGGCCGATGCCGGGCTCAGCCGCAGTCTGGAGCACCTGCCGCAGGGCGTGGTCATCATCGACGGCGAGCTGCGGCTGGTGGCGTGGAACTCGCGCTACGTCGAGCTGTTCCGCTTCCCGCCGGGGCTGGTCAAGGTGGGGCGGCCGATCGAGGACATCTTCCGCTACAACGCGCGCCGCGGCCTGCTCGGCCCCGGGCCGATCGAGGCGGCGATCGAGCGCCGGCTCAACCACCTGCGCAGCGGCAGCCCGCACATGCGCGAGAGCGAGAAGGACGACGGCACCGTGCTGGAGATCCGCGGCAACCCCCTGCCCGACGGCGGCTTCGTCACCAGCTATGCCGACATCACCAGCTACAAGAACGCCGCGCGCGAGCTGCGTTCGCTGGCCGACGCGCTGGAGCACCGCATCGAGGAGCGTACCCGCGACCTGGAGGCGGCCAAGCGCGAGGCCGAGGCCGCCAACCGCTACAAGACCCGCTTCGTCGCCTCGGCGGTGCACGACCTGCTGCAGCCGCTCAACGCCGCGCGCATGTTCATCTCCGCGCTGCGCGGCCGGCTCGACAGCGAGGCGCGCCAGGTCGCCGACCACGTGGATACCGCGCTGGCGGCGCAGGACGCCATCCTCAGCAGCCTGCTGGACATCTCGCGGCTGGAATCGGGCACCCTGCAGACCCACGTGCACGATTTCGCGCTGGGGCCGCTGCTGGACACGCTGGCGCGCGAGTTCGGCATCGTCGCCGAGTCGCGCGGCCTGCGCCTGGACCACGTCGCCACCGACGCGGTGGTGCGCAGCGACCCGGCGCTGCTGCGGCGCATCCTGCAGAACTTCCTGTCCAACGCGATCCGCTACACCCGCCACGGCCGCGTGCTGATCGGCTGCCGGCGCGACGGCGCGCAGCTGCGCATCGAGGTCCACGACCAGGGCGCGGGCATCCCCGAGAGCCGGCAGCAGGAAATCTTCGAAGAGTTCCGCCGGCTCGACGACGGCGTGGCCAACGAACGCGGCGCCGGCCTGGGCCTGGCGATCGTCGAGCGCATCGGCCGCCTGCTCGGGCACCGCATCGGTCTGCGCTCGCGGCTGGGCCACGGCAGCGTGTTCTCGGTGACGGTGCCGCTGGGCGATCCGCGAGCAACTGTCGCCACGACGCCGACTGCGACCACCGGGCACGAGGACGACGTGCCGCTGCGCCATTGCCGGGTGTGGTGCATCGACGACGATCCACACGTGTGCGAGGCCACGCGCACGCTGCTGCAGCGATGGGGCTGCGACGTCGAGCTGGCCGACGGTCCCGACGCGGCGCTGGCCGCGGCCCGGCCGGGCCAGACGCCGGACCTGGTGCTGCTGGACGTGCGCATGGGCCAGCAGTACGGGCCGGACGTGCAGGCGCGGCTGGCGGAGATCTGGCAGCAGGCTCCCACCGTCATCCTGGTCACCGCCGAACCGGACCCCACCCTGCGCACGCTGGCACAGGACAACGGCTGGGGATTCCTGTCCAAGCCGGTGCGGCCACCGGCGCTGCGGGCACTGATCACGCAGCTGTTGCTGCGCCGGCAAGCCGGCTGACAAGCGGCGCGGCCGGATCGCGACTCCGGATACGGCGGCCGCGACCAGCCAAGGCCGCACGCCCTACAGCGGCGCGGCCGGCTCGCCTTCCGGTTCCAGCGCCTTGACCAGCACCGCCGCCTGGGTGCGGCTGTGGCACTCGAGCTTCTTCAGGATCGCGGTGACATGCACCTTCACCGTGTTCTCGGCCAGCCCCAGCTCGTGCGCAATCTGCTTGTTGAGCAGGCCATCGGCCAGGCACAGCAGCACGCGGAACTGCTGCGGCGTCAGCTGCGCCAGACGTGCCGCCAGCCGTGCGTCGGATTCGGAACGCTCGGCGGTCAGCGGCGGGAACCAGCTGCCGCCGTCGAGCACCGTCGCCACCGCCTCGCCGATGACTTCCGAAGGCGAGGACTTGGGAATGAAGCCGGCCGCACCGAACTGCTGCGCGCGGCGGATCACCCGCGGATGGTCGTTGGAGGAGATCACCACCACCGGCACGTCCGGATGCTCGCCGCGCACGTAGAGCAACGCCGAGAAACCGCGCGCGCCGGGCATCGCCAGGTCCAGCAGCACCAGGTCGGCCTGCGGGTACCGCTCCAGCGTGTCGTTGAGCGTGCCGGCGCTGGAGGCCTCGACCACCTGCACCCCGGCGATGGCCTCGCGCAGCGCATGCAGCAGCGCGGCGCGGAACAACGGGTGGTCGTCGGCGACGATGAGCGTGACAGTCATGGCGGCAAGTTTCTCATGCCGGCGCGGCACGGGCGCTTCAGCGGCGTCCGCGCGGCGGCCCCTTCGGCCGCGCCGGACGGCGCTCGGCGGCATTCTGCGCCTGGCGCACGGCCAGCTTGCCGGCCGCGCCGGCCACCTCGCCGCGCAGCTTGAGGTAGTTGGCCAGCCGCGCCGGGTCCAGTTCGCCGCGCTCGATCGCCGCGCGCACCGCGCAACCCGGCTCGGCCTGGTGCGCGCAGTCGTTGAAGCGGCACTGCGCGGCCAACGCCTCGATGTCGGCGAACCCGCCCTCGGCCAGGCTTTCCTCGCCGGTGGGCTTGAGCTCGCGCATCCCGGGCGTGTCGATCAGGCAGGCGCCGCCGGGCAGCGGGATCAGCGCGCGATGGGTGGTGGTGTGGCGCCCGCGCGAGTCGCTCTCGCGCACCCGGCCGGTCTTCATCCGGTCCTCGCCGAGCAAGGTGTTGGTCAGGGTGGACTTGCCGGCCCCCGAGGACCCCACCAGCACCGCGGTGCGGCCCTCGCCCAGCCACGGCTGCAGTGCCGACACGCTCTCCGGATCGAGCGCGTTGACCGCGCGCACGGCGATCTTCTGCGCCGCCAGTTCAACCAGCGCCGCCACCGCGTCGGGGGCGTATTCGGTGCGGTCGGCCTTGGTCAGTACCACCACCGGCTCGGCGCCGCCACCGCCGACCAGCAGCAGGTAGCGCTCGATCCGCCGCGGATTGAAGTCGTCGTCCAGCCCGCAGACGATGAACACGGTGTCGATGTTGGCGGCGATCACCTGCTGGTGGTAGTGCTCGCCGGCGGCGCCGCGCTTGATGGCGGTGCGCCGCGGCAGCAGCGCGACGATGCGCACGCCCTCCAGCAGCACCCAGTCGCCGACCGCGGCGCGCTCATGCGACGGGAAGCGCGGCCGCTGCCATTCCGGCGGCGATTCCGCCTTGAACTGCCGGTCGATCGAATCCGCCACGACATAGCCGCTGCGGTGCTGCTCGACCACGCGCGCGGGCCGGGCCCCGGGATGGGCCAGCAACAGCTGCCGCCACGCCGGCTCCTGCGGTGCCGCCGGCCACGGCCAGCCGATCGGGCGCAGCCGCGAATAGTCGATGTGGGGTTCGGTCATGGGCGGATTCTACAAGTGCGGCGGCACCGGCCCGCTCCGGGCGCCGTCCGCCCCCCGGCCCGGCGCCTGCCGCGCTGCCGCATTTGGGCTACCATGCCGGCTCCATGCCTGCCGGCCCAGCCTGATGTCAACACCCTCGCTCAAGCCCCTCGCCATTCGCGAGCGCCTGTCGGAAGTCCGCTACGAGATCCGCGGCGAGCTGGCGCGACGAGCCCGGGAGCTGGAGGCGCAGGGCCGCAAGCTGATCAAGCTCAACATCGGCAACCCGGGCAACTTCGGCTTCCGTGCGCCGGCGCACCTGCAGCACGCGATCGCCGACGACATGAACCGCACCGATCCGTATACCCACCAGCAGGGCCTGCCGGTGGCGCGCGAGGCGCTGGCCGCCGCCTACGCGCGGCGCGGCTATCCCGATGCCGAGCCGGAGCGGGTGTTCGTCGGCAACGGCGTGTCCGAGCTGATCGACCTGTCGCTGCGGGCGCTGCTCAACCCCGGCGACGAGGTACTGGTGCCTTCGCCCGACTACCCGCTGTGGTCGGCGGCGACCATCCTCAACGACGGCCGCCCGGTCTACTACAGCTGCGACCCGGAAAACGGCTTCCTGCCCGATCCGAGCAAGATCGAGGCGCTGGTGTCGCCGCGCACGCGCGCCATCGTGCTGATCAACCCCAACAACCCCAGCGGCGCCAGCTACCCGCGCGAGCTGCTCGAGCGCATCGTCGCCATCGCCGCCAAGCACGACCTGCTGCTGATGGTGGACGAGATCTACGACCAGATCCTGTACGACGGCGCCGTGTTCCAGCCGGTCGCGCCGCTGGCCGGCGAGCACCCGTGCATCAGCTTCAGCGGCCTGAGCAAGGTGCACCGCGCCTGCGGCTGGCGCGTGGGCTGGGCGCTGCTGTCCGGCGACGCCGCGCGCGTGGGCGAGTTGCGCGCGGCGATGGACCTGCTCAGCGCGCTGCGCCTGTGCGCCAACGTCCCCGGCCAGTACGCCATCGAGGCCGCGGTCAACGGCCCGGACACGATCTCGCCGCTGTGCGCGCCCGGCGGACGCCTGTACGAGACCCGCCGCGCGGTGATCGAGGCCTGCGCGGCCAGCGAGCACCTGTCGGTGGTGGCGCCGGCCGGTGCGCTGTACGCGTTCCCGGCGGTGGTGGGCGCGGCCGCGCGCAACTTCGACGACCACGATTTCGCCCTGGAGCTGATGAACGAGGAAGGCGTGCTGGTGGTGCCCGGTTCCAGCTTCAACGTGCCCTACCGCAACCACTTCCGCGTGACCCTGCTGCCGGAGGCGACGGTGATGCGCGAGGTGTTCGCCCGCATCGACCGCGCGCTGGCGCGCCGCGCCGAGGCCAACACCAAGGTGGTGCCGATCAAGCCGCGCAGCGCGGTCGCCTGAGCACCGGCGCCGGCGTGCTGCGCTATCTGGCGCTGGGCGATTCCTACACCGTCGGCGAGGGCGTCGAGCCATCGCGGTGCTGGCCGCGGCAGCTGGCCGCGGCGCTGCGCGCGGACGGTGTTCCGCTGGCCGAGCCGCAGATCGTCGCCACCACCGGCTGGACCACCGACGAACTCGACGCCGGCATCGACGCCGCCGCGCCGCAGGGCCGGTTCGACCTGGTCAGCCTGCTGGTCGGGGTCAACGACCAGTATCGCGGGCGGCCGCTGGACGACTATCGGCCGCGGTTCTCGGCCTTGCTGGAGCGCGCCATCGCCTTCGCCGGCGCCCGCCCGTCGCAGGTGCTGGTGCTGGCGATCCCGGACTGGGGGGTGACCCCGTTCGCCGCCGCGCAGGGGCGCGATCGCGCGCGCATCGCCGCCGAGCTGGACGCGTTCAACCGCGCCGCGGCCGACATCTGCGCCGCGCGCGGCGTCACTTTCGTCGACATCGCCCCGGCCAGCCGCGCCCGCGGCGGCGAGGCGGCCATGCTCGCGGCCGACGGGCTGCATCCCTCGGCCGTGATGCACGCGCTGTGGACGGCGCAGGCCTTGCCAGCCGCGCGCGATGCGCTAGCCTGAACCTCCGCCGCCCCGCCGCCAAGGACCGACATTGCGCGACGCCACCCGCCCCATGAGCCGTCCCGAGGCGCTGGCCATCGCCCGCGCGTTCCTGCCGGCACACCCGCTGGGCAACCGCTACGACTACTACTACACGCGCACCAAACTGCGCACCGACCCGCTCTATCCGGGCGTGCTGGCGGCGCTGCGCGGCACCGACGCGCCGCTGCTCGACCTGGGCTGCGGCCTGGGCCTGCTGGCGCACGCGCTGCGCGCCGACGGCCAGGCGCTGGACTACCACGGCGTGGACATCGATGCGGCCAAGATCCGCCGCGCGACCGCCATCGCACGGCGCTCGCAACTGCACGGCACCCGCTTCGAAGTGGTGGACCTGGGCGTGGCCTGGCCCGAGCACAGCGGCAGCGTCGCCATCCTCGATGTGCTGCAGTACCTGCGCGACGACGTCCAGGCCGGCCTGATCCGCCAAGCCGCGGCCATGCTCACCCCCGGCGCGAAGCTGGTGATCCGCAGCGGCCTGGGCGACGACAGCCGGCGCGGCCGCACCAGCCGGGTCAGCGACTTCCTGGCGCATTTCTCCGGCTGGATGCAGGAAGTGCCCAAGAGCTTCCCCACCCGCGAGAGCCTGCAGCGCCACCTCGCCGCCGCCGGGCTCCAGGCCCGCTTCTCGCCGCTGTACGGCAACACCCCGTTCAACAACTGGCTGGTGGTGGCCGAGCGCTAGGTCAGCGGCCGCGCGACGGCTCGCAGCCGATGCCGTCGCCGTCGCGGTCCAGGTGCGGGCCATAGCCCGGCTCGCCGCGCCGCACCGGCGCGGCGCCGGCAGCACGCGCTTCGCTGCAGTTGCGGAACACGCCGCCGGCCGGCAACGCGGTCGTCTTCGGCATCGCGGCCGGCATTGGCGCCGGGCCGCGATGGCAGTGGTAATCCCCGGTCTTGCGGTTGTGGTGGCATCCTTGGGCATCGAGCCCGCCGGGATGCGCGAAGGCGGGGCCGGCCAGCAGGCCCACCGACACGAACGCCAGGGCGAGGCGGCGCACCATGGCTATTGCGGGATCATCGTTTCCAGTCCGCGCTCGCGCAGCGCCTGCAGCACGCCGCGCAGGATGGCCGGATTGTGGCCATGCGCGGCGCCCTCGTGCAGCAGCACGATCGCGCCCGGATGCAGGTCGCGCACGATCCGCGCCACCGTCGCGTCCACCTCGCAGTCCACGCCGTCGAAACCGCGCGCGCTCCACGCCACCCGGGTCAGGCCGTGGGCGCGCAGCGGCGCGGCGACGAACGGGTTGGTCATGCCGACCACCGAGCGGTACCAGCGCGGCGGCGCGCCGGCGATCCCGGCCAGCACGCGCTGCGCCTGCCCGATCTCCGCGCTCATGCGTCGCGGTCCCAGCGCCCAGAACCAGGCCTGTGGATGGCTGTGGCTGTGGTTGCCGATGCCGTGGCCGCGGCGCAGGATCTCGCGCACCAGCTCCGGCCGGCGGGCGGCGCGCTCGCCGACCAGGAAGAAGGTGGCCTTGGCGTCATGCGCATCGAGCAGCTCGAGCAGCGCCGGGGTGTCGTCGGACGGGCCATCGTCGATGGTCAGCCAGACCCGCGGCGCGGCGCCCGGCAGCCGCGCCAGCACCGGCGCGTACAGGCGCGCGCGCGGCAGGAACACCGGCACCACGAAGGCGGCATGCGAGGCCAGCAGCGCCGGCAGGCCCCAGCGCCAGCCCGCGATCCACCACACTGCCAGCACCAGCAGCTGCGAGGCCAGCAGCCAGCCCCACCAACGGTACGGTCGGGACGGGATGCGATGCAGCGTTTCCGGTGCGCTCATGCCCCATGATGCCATGCCGCGTAGAATGGCCGGCCCGATTGAATTCCGGTCCTGCCCATGTCCCTCGATCCCGCCCTGCGCTCGCGCATCGAATCGCTGCTGCACTCCAACCGCGTGGTGCTGTTCATGAAAGGCCAGCCCGGCATGCCGCAATGCGGCTTCTCGGCCAAGGCGGTCGGCGTGCTGGACGGACTGGGCGTGGACTACGCCCACGTCAACGTGCTGGCCGATCCGGAGATCCGCGAGGGCATCAAGGCCTACGGCGACTGGCCGACGATCCCGCAGCTGTACGTCGACGGCGAGCTGGTCGGCGGCAGCGACATCATCGTGCAGATGGCCGACAGCGGCGAGCTGAGCGAGCTGCTGGGCCTGCCCAAGCCGGACCGCACCCCGCCGGCGATCACCATCACCCCGGCCGCGGTGGAGATGCTCAAGGGCGCGCTCGCCGATGCCCCCGGCGCCTCGCTGGCGCTGTCGATCGATGCGCAGTTCCAGCCCAACTTCCAGCTGGCGCCGACCGATCCGTCCGCCATCGCCGCCGAGTCCAACGGCCTGCGCGTTCAGTTCGACCTGGCCAGCGCGCGCCGCGCCGACGGCATCACCATCGACTGGGTGGACGACATCCGCGGCCGCGGCCTGGCCATCGACAATCCCAATGCGCCGCGGCCGGTGCAGGAACTGTCGCCGCGCGATGCCGACGACCTGGTCAAGGCCGGCAAGCTGCGGCTGGTGGACGTACGCTCGGCCGACGAGCGCGCGCAGGCGGCGGTGGCCGTGCCGTTCGACACGCTCGATGGCGAGGGCCGCGCGCAGCTGGAGGCGCTGCCCAAGGACACCGCGCTGGCGTTCCTGTGCCACCGCGGCGGCCGCAGCCTGCAGGCCGCCGAGCACTTCCGCGGCCTGGGCTTCAGCGAGGTCTACAACGTCACCGGCGGCATCGACGCCTGGTCCGACGAGGTGGACGGCGGCGTGCCCAGGTACTGAGCAGACGCCGCCACGCTTTCCCGCCAGACGCCGCCATGTACGGCGTTTCGCTTGCCGGGGGGTCGGCTACAGGAAGCGCTTCTGCACCGCCGGTGGTTCGTGCATCCAGTCGTTGTCGCGGCCGTTGCTGTAATGCACCGGCAGGTCGGCCAGTACCTGGTCGTCGACGTCGTCCAGGCAGGCCAGCTGCACGCTGTAGAACGCCCCGCCCACTTCCGCGACGTCGCCATGCGCGTAGCTGCGCACGCCGCAACGACGGCAGAACGGCCAATGCATCGAGCCGGTGCCGAACTGGTAGTCGCTGGTCGCGCCCGGATCGCCGAGCAGACGGAAGGCATCGGGCTTGACGATGGTGCTCCAGTTGCGGGTCTTGCGGCAGATCGAACAGTTGCACTTGCCGCCGGTGGCGTGCTCGAGATCGAGCTGCACCTCGTAGCGGACGTCGCCGCAATGACAGCTGCCATGGTAGGTACGCGTGGCCATGCATTCTCCTGGTGTGGTGATGGGCGCCCGATGCGGGCGGTCGTTCAGCCGGCGAAGCCCCCCTCGTCGAGGAAACGCTGCTCCTCGGCCGTGGTGTCGCGTCCGAGCGCGGCATTGCGATGCGGGAAGCGTCCGAAGCGGGCGATGATGTCCTGGTGCAGCAGCGCCCATTCGTCGGCCTTGGGATCGGGCAGGCGGCGATGCAGTTCCACCGACAGCGCCTGGTCGGCCGGGTCCTCGGAATGCTCGAACGGCAGGTAGAAGAACACCCGCAGCGCCGGCTCCACCTGCGCATCGAACCCGACGGCGATCGCGCGCCGCGCATAGCGACGCGCCAGGCCGTCGGTGGCATAGGCGTGGGCGTTGTCGCGGAAGCAGTTGCGCGGGAACTGGTCGAGCAGGATCAGCAGCGCCAACGCACCCTCGGCGTCCTCCATCCAGCCCTCGTATTCGCGGCGTGCCGCGGCGTGGTGCGCCTCGAGGAAATGCTGGCGCAGGTTGGCATCGAACGATTCGTTGCGTGAGAACCAGCGCTGCGGACCGGCCGCGCGCCAGAACTCCAGGATTTCCTCGGCAGGTTTCATCTTCGTTTCCGTCTCGGTGTCGGCACAGGATGCGGCATCGCGGGCAAGCATGCGCGAGCATCGCCCTGCATGCCCGCGGCGACGCATCAAGCGGCATGGTATCGGCACGGCTTGGGGAGGCAGTTCGCGGCACCGCAGCATGCCGACCCTGCCGCCGGCACCTAAGCTGAGTTCTCCCCCGTTGCGGCCACCGCCATGCAATTGCGCTGGTATTTCGACTTCGTCTCGCCTTTCTCCTACCTGCACTGGCACAAGCTGCAGGCGATGCCGCAATTCGCGCAGATCGAACCAGTGCCCATCGTGTTCGGCGCGGTGCTGCAGGAACGCGGCATCCGCGGTCCGGCCGAGATCCCGCACAAGCGGCTGTTCACCTACCGCCAGGTGCTGTGGCAGGCCCGCTGCGAGGGCGTCGCGCTGCGCTTCCCGCCGGCGCATCCGTTCAATCCGCTGGCGGCCCTGCGGCTGTGCATCGCCGCCGGCACGACACCAGGGGCGATCACGGCCATCTTCGACCACCTCTGGCGCGATGGCCGTGCCGGCAGCGCCGCGGCCGAGCTGCAGACGGTCGCCTCGGCACTGGGCATCGACGACATCGACGCCGCCATCGCCGCCGCGCCGGTCAAGGCGCAGCTGCGTGCCAACACCGAAGCGGCACTGGCCGCGGGTGTATTCGGAGTACCGACGCTGGCCATCGACGACGCGCTGTTCTGGGGCAACGACATGCACACGCTGATGCAGGCGGTGCTGGCCGATCCGGCGCTGCTGCGGACCGGGGAAATGGCACGGCTGGCGACACTGCCCGAAGGCGTGCGGCGCGACGCCTGAGACGGCGCCAGCGAATCTTCACTGCCGTCACGTTTTTGGGTTAGGGTTCGAGGTCATACCGCACCACGCCGGAGGGGGCAACGATGCGTATCGGGATTCTGGTGGATTCCGCCTGCGATCTTCCGCAGGACTTCATCGAGCGTCACAACATCGTACTTTTGCCGATCAGCGTGCGCATCGGCGAGACCGTGCTGGCCGACCATCGCGACGAACAGGCCACGCTGGGCTTCCTGCACGCGCACGTGGCCGAGAACGGCGCCGAGGCCGAGACCATCCCGTTCACCGCCCAGCAGATCCGCGACCTGTTCCTGCAGCGGCTGGTGATCGACTACGACCACGTGTTCTGCCTGACCATCACCCGCACCCGCAGCCCGATCTTCGACAACGCCACCCAGGCCAGCTTCGCCATCCTCAACGACTACAAGCCGATCCGCCAGGCGGCCGGCTTCAACACCCCGTTCGCGCTGCGGGTGATCGACACCCGCAACCTGTTCGCCGCCCAGGCGGTATCGGCGGTGGAGGCGGTGCGCATGCGCGAGGCCGGCGCCAGCGTGCAGGCCATCCGCGAGCGGCTGGAGCAGCTGGCCGACAACGTGCACGGCTACATGGTCACCCGCGACCTGTACTACATCCGGGCGCGCGCGCGCGCCAAGGGCGAGCGCAGCGTCGGCCTGCTCAGCGCGGCGCTGGGCTCGGCGCTGGACATCAAGCCGATCCTGCACGGCTACCGCGGCGAGACCGCGCCGGCGGCCAAGATCAAGGGCTTCGACAACGCGGTGGCCAAGCTGTTCGAATTCGTCGGCAAGCGCGTGGCGGCCGGGCTGATGACGCCGACGCTGTGCGTGAGCTATGGCGGCGAGCTGGAGGAACTTCGCACCCTGCCCGGCTACGCCGAACTGCGGCTGGCATGCGATGCCAACGGGGTGGAAGTGTTCGAAAGCGTGATGAGCCTGACCGGCATGGTCAACGTCGGCAAGGGCGCGCTGGTGCTGGGTTTCGCCGATGCGGCGCATACGTTCTCCTGAGCCTGCGCACGGCCCTGCACGCCCGGAACACCGCATCTGCTGCTAGGCTTTGCCGCGGTTCCCCATGAGCATCACGATGGCCATCAGCTATTTCATCAGCCTTCCCGACCCCAATCGTGCCCGCGGCAGCGACCCGGCATTGAGCTTCACCGCCAATGGCGCTTCCGCCTTCGCCGAGCAGCTGCAGCACGCACTGGCCGACCCGTCATGGTTCGAGCGCTGGCGCAACAGCCAGCCGGACCCGGACGAGGTCGACCCGGCGCTGGGCGTCACCGATCCGGCGGCCAAGGTCACCGGCACCCAGGACGACCTGCGCATCAACCTGGTCGCCACCACCTCGATCCCCGGCGAGATCCTCAAACACCGCATGGGACTGCTGGCCGGCAGCGGCTGGGAACTGCGCAACGTGCGTTGAACCCCACGGGTGCCCGGCCGCCGCATTGCGCCGGGCACCGGCGGTCCCGATCATCGGGAAGACGCTCGCGTCCGCGGACGGAGCCGAACCTGCGCATCCGTCATCGCCGCCGGGCGCTCCCGGCACCGGCATCGCCCACGACCACTCGCGGACGACCGGCCAACCGGTTCTCGACTTCCACCGACGCGTCGATGCCGCTCCTCAGCCGTGATCCGCCGATCGCATCCCGTGCGGTCGCAGGTGGCGGGCCTCAGCCGCGCAGTGCGGCGGCGTGGTGGGCGATATGCTCGCCGATGAAGCTGGCGATGAAGTAGTAGCTGTGGTCGTAGCCGGGCTGCATCCGCAGCGTGAGCGGATAGCCCGCAACCGCGGCGGCCGCGGCGAACGACTGCGGCCTGAGCTGGCTCTCGAGGAACTCGTCGGCCTCGCCCTGGTCGATCAGCAGCGGCAGATGCTCGGAGGCCGACGCCACCAGCTCGGTCGCGTCGTACTGCTTCCACGCCTGGCGGTCCTCGCCCAGGTAGGCGGTGAAGGCCTTCTCGCCCCACGGCACCTGGCTCGGAGCGACGATCGGCGCGAATGCGGACACGCTGCGGTAGCGCCCCGGATTCCTCAGCGCGATGACCAGCGCGCCGTGCCCGCCCATCGAATGGCCGCTGATCGCGCGCGCCCCGCTGGCCGGGAAGTTCGCCTCCACCAGCGCCGGCAGTTCGTGGGCGACGTAGTCGTACATGCGGTAGTGCGCGGCCCAGGGCTGCTGCGTGGCATCGACGTAGAAGCCGGCGCCCTGGCCCAGGTCGTAGCCCTCAGCGTTGGCCACGCCGTCGCCGCGCGGGCTGGTGTCCGGCGCCACCAGGATCAGCCCGTGCTCGGCGGCATAGCGCTGCGCGCCGGCCTTGGTGGCGAAGTTCTGTTCGGTGCAGGTCAGGCCCGACAGCCAGTACAGCACCGGGCACTTCCCCTGCTGGACCTGCGGCGGCAGATAGACCGCCAGGCGCATCTGGCACCCCAGCGTGGCCGAACGATGCGACCACACTTCCTGCCGGCCACCGAAGCAGACATGCGTTTCGAGCTTCTCCGGCTTCTCCGGCTTCTCCGGTTTCGCGGCCATGCCCGCCGCCGCGGCGCGATCGGAACCGGCCGCTCCCCCGCCCTGCCGGGCCGGGTGTTCGTCCGGCCCGGAATCGGGCTCGCATTCGAGCTGGTAGATCAGGGTGCCGTGGATCTCCATGGCATCCGTCTTGCGCACGCGCCGCGCCCACAGGCGGTCGAACACGGCATCGAGCACGTCGGCCGGGCCGCGGGCGATGACCTGGTCGATGTAGGCCGTGTCCTGCCCGTCCGAGAAGATCAGGGCGAAGTCGTCCTCGTCGATCTGGAAGAGGTCGTAAAGGTAGTCGCGTGCGCCATCGATGACCTGGATGTTCTTCATGTTCGGGAGCCTTGTCCTGGGCGCGCAGGATCACCGCGCCGTCGTTGATGTCGTCGTGCAGCCGCGCCAGCGCCGCCTATCGAACGCGCGGGCGGATCCATGCCACGGCCTCAGTAGTGGACCACCGAACGGATCGACCTGCCTTCGTGCATCAGCTCGAAGGCGGTGTTGATGTCGTCCAGCGGCATGGTGTGGGTGACGAACGGCGCCAGCTCGATCTCACCGGCCATCGCGTCCTCGACCATGCCCGGCAGCTGCGTGCGACCCTTCACTCCGCCGAACGCGGTGCCCAGCCACTTGCGCCCGGTTACTAGCTGTAACGGCCGGGTGCTGATCTCCTGGCCGGCGCCGGCCACGCCGATGATCACCGACTGGCCCCAGCCGCGATGCGCGCATTCCAGCGCCGCACGCATCACCTTGACGTTGCCGATGCACTCGAAGCTGTGGTCCACGCCCCAGCCGGTCATCTCCACGATCACTTGCTGGATCGGCGCGGCGTGCTCCTTCGGGTTGACGCAGTCGGTGGCGCCGAACTGGCGCGCCAGCTCGAACTTGGACGGGTTGGTGTCGATGGCGATGATGCGCCCGGCCTTCGCCTGGCGCGCGCCCTGGATCACCGCAAGCC
>JAFADB010000123.1 GCA_023425225.1 Pseudomonadota bacterium | reverse complement strand
CGGCAGCCTCGGCGCCGCCTGCGCCGCGCCGCTGGCCGGTTGCGGTGCCGGCCCTGCGCCGGCGGGCGCCGGCACGCGGCTGCTCACCGCCTCGGACGTGCACGTGTCGGACTATCCCACCGTGGAGGCGGTGCGCTGGATCGGGCAGACGCTCGAACGCGAGACCGGCGGCCGGCTGTCGCTGCGGCTGTACCACTCCGGCCAGCTCGGGCGCGAATCGGAGGCCATCGACATGGTCCGCTTCGGTGCCATCGACATCACCCGGGTGTACTCCGGCGCGCTCAACAACGCCTTCCCGCTGACCCAGGCGCTGTGCCTGCCGTACGTGTTCGACTCGGTCGCGCACATGCGCCGCGCGCTCGACGGCGGCGTCGCCGACGACGTGCTGCGCGGCTTCGAGGCCCGCGGCCTGGTGGGGCTGGCGATCTACGACTCGGGCGCGCGCTGCTTCTACAACACCCGCCATCCGGTCCGGGTGCCAGCCGACCTGCACGGGCTCAAGCTGCGCGTGGCCTCCTCGGACATCTTCATCGAACTGGTGCGGCTGCTCGGCGCGAACCCGACGCCGATGTCGCTGGGCGACACCTTCTCCGGCATGGAGACGCACATGATCGACGGCGCCGAGAACAACCTGCGCAGCTTCCATTCCAGCCGCCACTTCGAGGCCGCGCACTATTGGTCCGGCAGCGAGCATTCCTATGCGCCGGACGTGCTGCTGGTGTCGCGGCGCACGTTCGAGTCGCTGCGCGCGGACGACCGCCGGCTGCTGGTGGACGCCGCGCGCGCCTCGGTGGCGGTGATGCGGCGGCTGTGGGACGCCTCCGAGGACGCCGCCCGCCGCGCCGTGCTCGACTACGGGGTGAAGTTCAACGCGGTGGACATGGCCGCCTTCCGCGCCGCCGCCGATCCGCTGCGCCGCCGCTACCTGGCGCAGCCGGAGCTGGACGCGCTGTACCGCCGCATCCGCCGATTCGCCTGACCTGCACGGACCTTCCGCGATGCCAGACACGCCTCATGCCCTGCCTCCACCCACCGGCCTGCCGCGCCTGATCGATGCGCTGGCGCGCCTGTCCGTCGGCATCGCCGCCGTCGCGCTGCTGGGGCTGGTGGCGGTGCAGGGCTGGCAGGTCTTCGCGCGCTACGTGCTCAACGATTCGCCCAGCTGGACCGAGCCGGTCACGGTGCTGCTGCTGAGCATCGCCATGAGCCTGGGCGCGGCGGCCGGCGTGCACGGCAACCGCCACTTCGGCTTCTACCTGCTGCACGACCACCTGCATCCGCAGGTGCGGCGCGCGGTGGACGTGCTGGTGCCGCTGGTGGTGGCCGGCATCGGCGCGGTGCTGGCCGGCTGGGGCGCGGTGCTGCTGGCCGACGGTTTCGCCATCCACGCCGCCGGCGCGGCGCTGCCGCAGAGCATCAACTACCTGCCGCTGTGGCTGGGCGGTGCGCTGATGGTGCTGTTCGCGCTCGAGCGCGCGGTGGCGGCGTTGCGCCGTCCGGCCGGGGAGGCCGGCTGATGGCCATCGCCCTGCTGTTCGGCGTGTTCGCGCTGCTGCTGCTGATCGGAGTGCCGGTGGCCTTCGCGCTGGCCGCCGCCGCGCTGGCCACGCTGCTGTACCTGGACCTGCCCTCGGTGGTGCTGGTGCAGCAGATGTCCGCCGGCGCCGGCTCGGCGTCGCTGATCGCCATCCCGCTGTTCATCTTCGCCGGCGAGATCATGATGCGCGGCGGCATTTCCGAGCGCCTGATCGCGCTGGCGTCGTCGCTGGTCGGGCGCATGCGCGGCGGCCTGGGGCAGGTCAGCGTGCTGTCCTCGCTGTTCTTCGGCGGCGTGTCCGGCTCGGCCATCGCCGACGTCTCGGCGGTCGGCGGCACCATGATCCCGCAGATGGTCAAGCGCGGCTACGACCGCGACTTCGCCGTCAACGTCAGCATCACCGCGGCGCTGGTGGCGCTGCTGGTGCCGCCCTCGCACAACCTGATCCTGTTCTCGGCCGCGGCCGGCGGCGGGCTGTCGATCGCCGACCTGTTCGCGGCCGGCATCGTCCCGGCGCTGCTGATGACGCTGGCGCTGATGGTCACCGGCTACGTGGTGGCGCGCCGCCGCGGCTATGGCGTGGAGGCGTTCCCCGGCTGGCGCGCGGTGCTGCGCCGGCTGGTGGCCGCGCTGCCGGGGCTGGGGCTGGTGGCGCTGATCTTCGTCGGCATCCGCGCCGGCGTGTTCACCGCGGTGGAGAGCGCGGCCATCGCCGTGGTGTACGCGCTGCTGGTCACCATCGTGCTGTACCGGCAGCTGCGCTGGAGCGAGTTCCGCCAGACCGTCACCCATGCCGCGCGCACCACCGGGGTGATCCTGTTCGTGATCGCCGCGGCGGCGGTGTTCGGCTGGCTGCTGGCCTACCTGCAGGTGCCGACCGCGGCGGTGGAACTGCTGCAGTCGTTCGCGCACAGCAAGTACATGGTGCTGCTGATGATCGTGGTGATGCTGCTGCTGCTGGGCACCTTCATGGACCTGGCGCCGATGATCCTGATCTGCACGCCGATCTTCCTGCCGGTGGCGCGCGCCTACGGCATCGACCCGGTCCACTTCGGCCTGGTGCTGGTGCTGACCGGCGGCCTGGGCCTGGTCACCCCGCCGGTGGGCTCGGTGCTGTTCATCGGCACCGCCATCGGCAAGATCAGCGTCGGCCAGAGCATGCGCAGCATCTGGCCGTTCTGGCTGGCCGGGCTGGGCGTGCTGCTGGTGATCGCCTTCTTCCCCGACCTGTCGCTGTGGCTGCCACGGCTGCTGCGCAGCTAGCGGCGGCGATGCCGACGTGTTGCAAATGCCCGAGGACACCGTGATGCGCAGATGGATCCCGTGCCTGCTGCTCGCCATGCTGGCCTGCGCCGGCGCCCACGGCGCCGACTGGAAGCGCGGCATCGAGCACCAGCGCATCGCCGACCGCGGCGACGGCACCTACCTCAACCCGGTGCTGGCCGGCGACCATCCCGATCCGTCGGTGCTGCGCGTGGGCCGGGACTACTACCTCACCCTGTCCTCGTTCGACGCCTATCCCGGGCTGCCGCTGTGGCACTCGCGCGACCTGGTGAACTGGCAGCCCATCGGCCATGCCATCGCCACCAACGTCGGCGCGATCTGGGCGCCGGACCTGGTGCGCCACGACGGCCGCTACTACATCTACTTCCCGGCCCGCACCGGCCAGCGCCGCAACAACTACGTGGTCTGGGCCGACGCCATCGAAGGACCCTGGAGCGAGCCGGTGGACCTGGGGCTGGAGGGCTACATCGATCCCGGCCACGCGGTCGGCGAGGACGGCAAGCGCTACCTGTTCCTCAGCGGCGGCGACTACGTGCAGCTCAGCGACGACGGCCTGCGCGTGGCCGGCCAGCCGCGGCACGTCTACGACGGCTGGCGCTACCCGCAGGACTGGGACGTGGAGGCCTACGCCCAGGAAGGGCCCAAGATCGCCTTCCGCGACGGCTGGTACTACATGGTCACCGCGGTCGGCGGCACCGCCGGCCCGCCGACCGGGCACATGGTGATCGCCGCGCGCTCGCGCTCGATCCACGGGCCGTGGCAGAACGCGCCGGGCAATCCCATCGTGCGCACCGCCAGCCGCGACGAGCCGTGGTGGTCGCGCGGCCACGCCACCTTGGTGGAGGACATCGCCGGGCGCTGGTGGATGCTCTACCACGGCTACGAGAACGGCTACTGGACGCTGGGCCGGCAGGCGCTGCTGGAGCCGGTCGAGTGGACGCCCGATGGCTGGTTCGCCGCCGCCGGCGGCGACCTCGGCGCACCGCTGCCCAAGCCTGCCGGCGAGGCGGTGCCGCATGGGCTGGCGCTGTCGGACGACTTCCGCGGAGGCCGCCTCGGCCCGCAGTGGGCGTTCCACGACCCGGCGCCCGGCGAGGCGCAGCGGCTGGCGTTCGGCGACGGGGTGATGAGCGTGCAGGGCAAGGGTCGCACGCCGCGCGACAGCTCGCCGCTGACGGTGATCGCCACCGACCCGGCCTACCGGTTCGAGGTCGAGATGGAGATCGAGCCCGGCGCCCAGGGGGGCGTGCTGCTGTTCTACAGCGAGCGCCTGTATGCCGGCGTCGGCAGCAACGGCGAGCAGTTCGTCATGCACCGCTACGGCGAGGAGCGCCCGGCCGCGCTGGCGCCCAGCCGCACGGGCGGGCGGCTGTGGATGCGGGTCAGCAACGACCGCCACATACTCACCGTGCACACCAGCAGCGACGGCGAGACCTGGGAGAAGTACCCGGTGCAGATGGAGGTCTCCGGCTACCACCACAACGTCGCCGGCCGCTTCCTCGCGCTCAGGCCGGCGCTGTACGCCGCCGGCGACGGCCGCGTGCACTTCCGCCGCTTCCGCTACCAGGCGCTGGATTGACGATGCTACCGGTAGAATCGCGGCATCCCATCGGTTCCACGACATGCCCGCCCGCAAGAAACCCGAAGCCGCGTCCGTGGCCGGCCTGAAGGGCCGCACGGCGACCATCAACGACATCGCGCGCCTGTCGGGCGTGTCGAAGAAGACCGTCTCGCGGATCATCAACCACTCGCCGCTGGTGCGCCAGGACACCCGCGAGAAGGTCGAGGCGCTGATGCGCGAGGTCGGCTACACGCCCGACCCGATGGCTCGCGGGCTGGCGTTCCGCCGCTCGTTCCTGATCGGCATGGTCTACGACAATCCCACCGCGCAGTACGTGGTGGACATGCAGTACGGCGCGCTGGACGCGCTGCGCGGCTCCGGCTTCGAGCTGGTGGTGCATCCGTGCGACAGCCGCAGCCCCGGCTACATCGAGGGCGTGCGCCGCTTCGTGCAGCAGCAGAAGCTGCACGGGGTGATCCTGGTGCCGCGCGCCTCCGAGGACCAGGCGCTGGCCGACATGCTGGCCGGCATCGGCTGCCGCTACACCCGCATCGCCGCGGTGGCGCTGGACGCCACCTCGCAGATGGTGATCACGCACGACCGCGAGGGCGCGGCCGAGGCCGCCGACTACCTGCTCTCGCTCGGCCACCGCGACATCGCCCTGATCACCGGCCCGTCGGCCTACCGCTCCAGCCACGAGCGCACCGGCGGCATCGTCGACGCGCTGCGCCAGCGCGGGCTGGAGCTGCCGCCCGAGCGGATCGTCGAGGCCGGCTACACCTTCGAGTCCGGCGTGGCCGCGGCCGAGAAGCTGCTGGCCGGCCCGTCGCCGCGGCCCAGCGCCATCTTCACCGGCAACGACGAGATGGCCGCCGGCGTCTACCGCGTGGCCATGCGCCTGGGCATCGCCATCCCGCGGCAGCTGTCGGTGATCGGCTACGACGACAGCCCGCTGGCCTCGCGGTTGTGGCCGCCGCTGACCTCGGTGCGGCGGCAGACCCGCGACACCGGCCGCACCGCCGCGGCGATGCTGATCCAGCCCGAGAGCGCGCAGGTGCTGGCGGTGGCCAGCGTGCGCCCGCACCTGATCGTGCGCGATTCCTGCCAGCCGCCGGAAAGCTGAGCGGGCGGGTCTCTTGGCTCAGCCGGGCCGAGGCATTCTTCGGGGTCAGGCGCGCCCATCGGGAACGAATCTCGCCCCGGGTCCGGCCTTCGTGGTTCGCCTTGCTGTAGCCCCTGATAGGGAGTCTCGCCAGGAGCAGGATGCATCGGAGAACGAGAGCCGATGTCGGACGGTTAACCGACGGTCCTGCCTGGCTCGGGGACAACCCTTGGCCAATCGCAAGATGCTTGCCCGGACTGCGCGGCTGCGCGGGGGCTGCGACCTGCAACCTGCAAGCACCTCGAAGATGTCGAAAGGGACCGGGGTCAAGAGGGCGCTCGACCGGTCCGCTCCGTGCCCACCACCTTGCAGCGCAAAATGACACCGGTTTCCAATGCCGGCTAGAATCCCCCGGACCCTGCGGGCCGCGCAGCCGCCCCCGCCCCTGGAGAGGCCCATGTCCCTGTACTGCAAGACCCACTACGCCACCCATCCCGACGCCATCAAGGGCGCCAGCAACGACCAGCTGCGCGAGCTGTACCTGCTCGACGGCCTGTTCGCCGACGATGCGATCACGCTCAAGTACACCCACTACGAACGTTTCGTGCTCGGCGGCGCCGCGCCGGTGTCCGCGCCGCTGGCGCTGCCGCGGCAGACCGAGCCGGCCTCGGCCGCCGGCCACCCGTTCCTGGAGCGGCGCGAGCTGGGGGTGATCAACGTCGGCGCCGGCACCGGCACGGTGACCGTGGACGGCACCGCCTACACGCTGGCGCCCAAGGACGGCCTGTACGTGCCGATGGGCAGCGAGGAGGTGGTGTTCGCCTCCGCCGATGCCGCCAGCCCGGCGAAGTTCTACCTCGCCTCGACGCCGGCGCACGCGCGTTTCGAGACCCGGCAGATCTCGATCAGGGACGCGGTGCCGCTGGAGCGCGGCGCGTTGGAGACCAGCAACGAGCGCACCATCTACCAGTACATCGTGCCGGCCACCTGCCCGTCCTCGCAGCTGCTGCTGGGGCTGACCATCCTCAAGCCCGGCAGCGTGTGGAACACCATGCCGCCGCACCTGCACGACCGCCGCAGCGAGGTCTACTTCTACTTCGACCTGGGCGAGAACGACCGCGTCTACCACTTCATGGGCGAGCCGCAGGCGCAGCGCCACATCGTCGTGCGCAACGACGAGGCGGTGGTGTCGCCGCCGTGGTCGATCCACATGGGGGCCGGCACCTCGAACTACGCCTTCATCTGGGCGATGGGCGGGGAGAACCTGGACTACACCGACATGCACGTACTGGACATCTGCCAGCTCAAGTAGCGCCCGGCCTGCGCAACCGCATGCACCGCATTCCGCGAGGGGATCCAATGACGCAAAATCCGTTCAGCCTCGAAGGCAAGGTCGCGCTGGTCACCGGCGGCAACGTCGGCCTGGGCCAGGGCATCGCGCTGGCGCTGGCGCAGGCCGGCGCCGACATCGCCGCCGCCGGCATCAACCCGCCCACCGAGACCCGCGCCCGGGTCGAGGCGCTGGGCCGGCGCTTCCTCGCCATCGGCGCCGACCTGTCCAGCATCGAGCCGGTGCCGCGCATCCTCGACGAGACCCTGGCCGGCCTCGGCCGGCTCGACATCCTGGTCAACAACGCCGGGCTGATCCGCCGCGCCGACGCGGTGGATTTCAGCGAGAAGGACTGGGACGAGGTGATCGACGTCAACCTCAAGTCGGCGTTCTTCCTGTCGCAGGCGGCGGGGCGCCACTTCATCGCCCAGGGCCGTGGCAAGATCATCAATGTCGCCTCGATGCTGTCCTTCCAGGGCGGCATCCGGGTGCCGTCCTACACCGCCAGCAAGTCCGGCCTGGCCGGCATCACCCGCTTGCTGGCCAACGAGTGGGCCGCCCGCGGCATCAACGTCAACGCCATTGCGCCGGGTTACATGGCCACCGACAACACCGCCCAGCTGCGCGCCGACGAGGACCGCAACAAGGCGATTCTGGAGCGCATCCCGGCCGCGCGCTGGGGCACCCCGGCCGACCTCGGCGGCGCGGCGGTGTTCCTGGCCAGCGCGGCCTCGGACTACGTCAACGGCGCGATCCTGCCGGTGGACGGCGGCTGGCTGGCGCGTTGACGGCACCGTACTGCCGCAACCGCGCGACGACCCGTGGGAGTGATGCCGGTCGCGCCGGGGCATTGCCGGTACCTGATCGGCGTTGAGGGTCAGCTGGTCCGCACACTTGCAATCTTCCGGTGGTCGTCCCCACGAAGTGCCTTTCCACAGCCGAATGGCTGGTAAAGCGGGGACCCAGGAACTTTCGCGGGGAAAGCAGCCAGCCACGAAATCTCCCGGTAGCCTCATCCTTCAAGGCACAGGCACTGGGTCCCCGCCTTCGCGGGGACGACGATTCGATCCTTCCGGGCATGAACCGCATTACTTCGGCCGACAGTTGCTCGGCCCTGGCGTCTTCTCCGGGGAAGTTTCGTCGCTGGGACAGCGAATGCCTGGAACGCAAGGTTCCCGGTGCGTCAGGGCACTCCCTGGACTTGGAGCGAGGCTTGCGCGCCGAACCTTGGTTCTCGTCCCCGCGCAGGCGGGCGGCGTTTTTCAGCAGCCGAACGGCCGATCATCCAGGGACGTTCGTACAGATCGAGGCAACGTCCATGGGCTCCCGCCTGCGCGGGAGCGACGATTGGAACTGCCCCGGACAGTAGTGCGCCTGCGCGGGGACGACGGTCGGTTCGATACGGAACTGATGGTTGGCACTATCAGGTGGCGGGAAGGCTCCATCGCCGCCGGTGCGGCTCCTACGCCGGGCTGGCGCCGCGTTCCTCCGCCGTCGGTCGGCAATGGAGGATTGCGCCGTCACACGTCGCCGTCCGCGCTCCAGCCCTCGCCGCTGCCGCGCTGGAACACGCGGTCCGCGTCCAGCACGGTGCCGGCCGGCAGGTGCGCCTGTTCGGCCAGGCCGGCGTAGATCGGCGCGAAGTCCGGTGCGGTGGCGGCCATCAGCTGCTCGAAGCCGTCGATGACGAAGTAGGTCTTCTGGTAGCTGTCGATGCGGTAGCGGGTGCGCATGATCCGCTCCAGGTCGAAGCCGATGCGGTTGGGCGCGGCCG
>JAFADB010000092.1 GCA_023425225.1 Pseudomonadota bacterium | reverse complement strand
CGCCGCCCACCAGCGAGATCAGCATCGCCTCGGCCAGGAACTGCCGGCGCACGTCCGACGGCCCGGCGCCGACCGCCATGCGCAGGCCGATCTCGCGGATGCGCTCGGTCACCGACACCAGCATGATGTTCATGATGCCGATGCCGCCGACGATCAGCGAGATCGTCGCCACCGCGCCCAGCAGCCACGACATCAGGCTGGTGGTCTCGTTGCGCGCGGCCACGATCTGGGAAATGTTGCGCACGCTGAAGTCGTCCTCGTCGCCGGGCTTGATGCGGTGGCGCTGGCGCAGCAATGCTTCCACCTCGCCCTGCACGTAGCCCAGGTCCTTGACGTCGGCCACCGTCAGGCTGATCTGCATCACCGCCCCCGGCGGCAGGCCCATCATGCCCATCAGCCGGCTGCGGCCGGTGGCCAGCGGCACCATCACCACGTCGTCCTGGTCCTGGCCGAAGCTGCCCGGACCCTTGGGCTTGAGCGTGGCCACCACCACGAACGGCACCCGCCCCAGGCGGATGGTCTGGCCCACGCCGCTGTCCTCGCCGAACAGCGTGCGCCGCACGGTGTCGCCGAGGATCACCTTCTTGGCGCTGCCGCTGTAGTCGGCCGCCTCGAACACCTGGCCCTCGGCGATCGTCCAGCTGTTGATGTCGAAGAAGTCCGGCTGCACGCCCTGCCAGCTGGTGGAGGCGTTGTTTTCGGCGAACACCGCCTGCACGCTGCCGCGCAGCAGGCCGGCCACGTACTGCACCTCGGGGACCTCCTCGCGGATCGCCTCGACGTCGCCCTCGTTGAGGGTGAAGAAGCTGGCCGCGCTCTGCCGCGCGCCACCGCCGCCCGGGCCGCGCCCGGAGCCGGGCGAGATGTCCAGCCGCTGCGAGCCCAGGCCGGACATCTGCTTGTCGATCTGCGCCTGCGTGCCCTGCCCGACCGAGACCATCACGATCACTGCGGCGATGCCGATGATCACGCCCAGCGAGGTCAGCGCGCTGCGCATCCAGTTGCCGCGCAGCGAGAAGATCGCGGTGCGCAGGATGTCGGTGAAGTTCATTCCTCGCCCTCCAGGTGCAGGCGCCCGTCGCGCATCACATAGGTGCGGTCGGCATGGGCGGCGACATCGGGATCGTGGGTGATCAGCACCACCGTATGGCCGTCGTCGCGCAGGCGCTTAAACAGCGCCAGGATCTCCTCGCCGGTGCGGCTGTCGAGCGCGCCGGTGGGCTCGTCGGCCAGCAGGATCGGCGGATCGTTGATCAGCGCGCGGGCGATCGCCACGCGCTGCTGCTGGCCACCGGACAGCTCGCTGGGCCGGTGCCCGGCGCGTTCGCCCAGGCCCACCGCCTGCAACGCCTGCAGCGCGCGCTGCTTGCGCTCGGCCACCGGCACCCGCGCGTAGCCCAGCGGCATCTCCACGTTCTCCAGCGCGCTCATCCGCGGCAGCAGGTTGAAGCCCTGGAACACGAAGCCGATCTTGTCCCGCCGCAGCACCGCCAGCTGTTCGGCGTCGAGCGTGGCCACGTCCACCCCGTCGCACAGGTAGGTGCCGGCGGTGGGCTTGTCCAGGCAGCCGATCAGGTTCATCAGCGTCGACTTGCCCGAGCCCGACGGCCCCATGATGGCGACGAAGTCGCCGCGGTCGATGCGCAGGTCCACCGCCTGCAGCGCCACCACCTCGGCCTCGGTGCCGGGCGAGTAGATCTTCTCCAGGCCATGGGTCTCGATCACCGGAACATCGGCCGGTCCGCGCGCGGTACTCATTGCGCGGCGCGCTCGCCGGTGACCAGCAGGTCGCCCTCGGCGATGCCGCCGCCGGCGATCTCGGTGCTGGTGCCGTCACTGGCGCCGATCCGCACCATCAGCGGCTGCGGCTTGCCGTCCACCAGCTTGTAGACGGTGGCGCGCTTGGCATTGACCACCGCGGCCAGCGCCGCGTCCCACGCGCGCTGCTGCGTCTCGTCGAGGGTGGCGCGGAAGTCGGCGAAGTCCTGCTTGAAGCGCTCGGCCATGCGCTGGCGCAGCTGTGCCTGCACGTCGGCCATGTTGCCGCCGCGGATGACGATCGCCCCGGGCGGCATCATGCCGCCGCCGGCGGCGCCCTGCGGCGCGGCGGTGCGGCGCGTGGCCTGGCGTTCCTCCATCGCCTTGACCGCGGCATCGAAGGCGGCCTGCTGTTGCGCGCTGGGCTTGAGCCCGGCCACCACCTGCGCCAGGTCGGCGGTGATGCCGCCGCCGGCACGCGGGCCGCCGGCCGCCGGCCCCGCCCCGCCCATGCCCGACGCACCGGGCATGGTGCTGCCCGCTGCCTGCCCGGCCTGCTTGTAGCGCAGCGCGGCGTTGGCCACCTTGAGCACGTTGTCGCGCTTGCTCACCTCGATCTCGGCGTTGACGGTCAGGCCCGGCAGCAGGGTGCCGTCGCTGTTGTCCACGCTGACGATCACCGGATAGGTGACGACATTGTTCGTGGTGGTCGCCGACAGCCGCACCTGCTCCACCTTGCCGCGGAACTGGCGGTCGGCGAAGGCGTCGGCGGTGAAGCTCACGCTCTGGCCCACCTCGATCTGGCCGATGTCCGACTCGTCCACCGCCAGCTCGATCTTCATCTTGGAAAGATCCTCGGCGATGGTGAACAGCTCCGGCGCGGAGAAGTTGGCCGCCACCGTCTGACCCGGCTCGATGCTGCGGGTGAGCACCACCCCGTCCACCGGCGAGCGGATCACCGTGCGCTCCAGGTTGAGCTGGGTGGTCTGGGTGGAGGCGGTCTGCTGGGCGATCTGCGCCTGCGCCGAGTTCACCGACGCGCGTGCCTGGTCGAGCGCGGCGCGGGCCAGGTCGACGTCGCTCTGCGCGACCAGCTTCTGCGCGCCCAGGTCGGCCTTGCGGCGCCAGTCCAGCTCGGCATTGGCCAGCGTGGCCTGCGCCTGCGCCAGGGTGGCGCGGGCGGCGTTGACCTGCGCGTTGCCCTGGCGGATCTGCGTCTCGTAGGTGCTGGGGTCGATGCGGGCGACGATCTGGTCCTTCTTGACCGGATCGTTGTAGTCCACCAGCACCTCGGTCACCTGGCCGGAGATCTGGCTGCCGACGGTGACCGTGGAGATCGCGCTCAGGGTGCCGGTGGCCGAGATCGCCACACGGATGTCGCCACGCTCCACCGCCGCGGTGCGGTAGCCGCCGTCGGACTGCGCGTTGCGGACGTGCCACCAGTAGAACAGCCCGGCGAGCGCCACCGCGGCCAGGGCCAGGGCCGGCCACAGCCAGCGGATGCGACGGGGGGAAGGACGGGAAGAGGAAACGCGGGGGGGCTGGGACATGAAGTCGGCTTGGCGGTGGGGATACCCAGCCATCAACGCGCCTGCGGCGGTTGCGTTGACACGCCCTGGCGAAGCGGATGCCGGCAGTCGCCATGGGAGTCATCTCCCCGCGAAGGGCACTGCGGTCCGGAGACGTGTTCCCGTCGCGCCGGTGAACACCTGCGAGACCGGCGTGGCGACGTCGCCGGCGGCAGCGGGACTCGGATCGTGGCGCCGCCATCCGTGGACCCGTCGCCCCCGCGCAGGCGGGGACCCGGCGACCTGCACGCTGGAATCAATCGGTTACGAAATCTTCCATTCGCTCCATCGAAGGCACAGGCACTGGCAAGGCACCGGCACAGGATCCCCGCC
>JAFADB010000034.1 GCA_023425225.1 Pseudomonadota bacterium | reverse complement strand
CCGACGCGCAGTTGGCGCCGTCGGGTGCGGCAACCGCCAGCGGTCAGCCGGCGCTGCCGCCGCGGCGCCGGCGGATCGGGGTGACCTTGGCGGTCGTCGCCGGTTCGGCCTGGCGGTTGCCGGCATGGGCGGCGATGAAGTCGCGCACCTGCGGGTAGATCACGTCGCGCCAGCGGCGTCCGCTGAATATGCCGTAGTGGCCGGCGCCCTCGGCGACGATGTGGCGATGCCGCTCGGCGGGGATGCCGGTGCACAGCGCATGCACCGCCTCGGTCTGGCCAAGGCCGGCGATGTCGTCCAGCTCGCCCTCGATGCTGAGCAACGCGGTGTCGCGGATGGCTGCCGGCCGAACCAGCTCGCCGCCCACCTTCCACTTGCCGCGCGGCAGCAGGAAGTCCTGGAACACCACCTTGATCGTGTCCAGGTAGTAGCGCGCCGGCATGTCTAGCACGGCGTTGTACTCGTCGTAGAACTCGCGGTGCGACTGCGCGTCCTCGAGGTCGCCCTGGACCAGGTTGGAGTAGAAGTCCCAGTGCGACATCAGGTGCCGGCTGGGATTCATCGCCAGGAAGCCGGCATGCTGCAGGAATCCCGGATACACCGGCCGGCCATGGCCGGGATAGGGCTGCGGCACGTTGTGGATGACGTTGTTCTCGAACCACGACAGCGGGTTGCGCGTGGCCAGGTTGTTGACCGCGGTGGGGCTGCGGCGCGCGTCGATCGGCCCGCCCATCATCACCATCGAGTTAGGCGTGGCCTCGCCATTGGCCGCCATCAGCGACACCGCCGCCAGCACCGGCACGGTCGGCTGGCACACGCTGATCACGTGCAGCTGCGGTTGGCGCTGGCCGATGTGGCGGATGAATTCCTGCACGTAGGCGACATAGTCGTCCAGGCCGAAATTGCCCTCGTCGGCCGGCACCATGCGCGCATCGATCCAGTCGGTGACATAGACCTTGTGGTCGCGCAGCAGCGTGCGCACGGTATCGCGCAGCAGCGTGGCGTGGTGGCCCGACAGCGGCGCCACCACCAGTACCGCAGGCTGCCGCTTGAGCGTGGCCACCACCTCGGCGTCGTCGCTGAAGCGCTTGAAGCGCAGCAGCCGGCAGAACGGCCTGGCCAGCACTTCCTGCTCGATCACCGGCAGCGGATGGCCGTCCACCTCGACGTCGTCCAGCGCCCAGGCCGGCTTCTCGTAGTCCTTGCCGAGCCGATGCAGCAACTCGTTGCTGGCGGCCACGCGCTCGGCGCCGGGAACGTTGGACCACCAGCTGTTGGGATCGGCGAAGATCCTCGCCGTGGCCTGCGCCTGGTGGACCCAGGGCGCCATCAGGGTGCGGGTCAGCTCATGCAACTGGTACAGCATCTATTGCCATCCTTCGCCGTGGCGGTGCTGCCATGCAGCATACCCGTAATGACGCAGTTGCACCTTAATGGGGCATTGGCGGTTCAGCCGTGCTCCAGCGCCGCCGCCTGCCCGGCCAGGCCGGGCGACAGCCAGCAGTGCGAGCCGACCCCGGTGAAGCCGAGCGCCGCCAGCTCGCGCCGGTACCAGGCGGCCTTGCGCGGCTGGAAACCGGCATGGTCGCCTTCGAACTCGTCCTCGGCGGCGAAGGTCTCCAGGAACGCCACGCCGCCGCACAGCTCGGCCAGGCCGGGCAGGCCCTGGCGCAGTTCGCGCGTGGGCACGTAGTGCATGACATCCGAGCACACCAGCAGGTCCACCGGTGCGCACGGGCGCAGCCAGGCGAAATCGCCGAAGCGGGCCGGATGCAGGTTGCGGCTGCGGCCGTAGCGGTGGACCGCGTAGTCGCTGCCGTCGAAACCCAGGTACTGCGCGCGCGGACGCAGTTGCAGCAGCGGCGCCCGCCAGGCGCCTTCGCCGCAGCCGATGTCGAGCACGCTGCGCACCGGGCGTTCCAGGTAGTACTCGGCCAGCGCGACCGCCAGTGCGACCTTGCGTCGCAGGCGGGCGTTGTCGTGCAGCCGGGCCTTGCGATACCAGCGTTCGAAGTAGTCCTGGTCGTACTGCTTGTCGGTCGGGGGCATGTGCTTGCGCGGCCGTATCGGCGAAAATGCGCGCCATCCTACGCGAGCCCGGGGGCCAGCACATGAATCTCTATCTCTACCTCAAGGTGTTCCATCTGTTGTTCGTCATGGCCTGGGTGGCGGCGGTGTTCTACCTGCCGCGGATCCTGATCAACATCGCCGAGGCGGGTGCGCAGAACGAGGTGCAGGCCAGGCTGGTGCTGATGGGGCGGCGCCTGTACCGCTTCGGCCACATCATGTTCGGGCTGGCCGTGGTGCTGGGTCTGGTGCTGTGGCTGGGCTACCGCTTCCTGCCGGACTTCCCCACCATGGTGGCGCCCGGCACCGGCTGGATGCACGCCAAGCTGGGCCTGGTGCTGCTGATGCTGATCGACTACGTGCTCGCCGGCCGCTGGCTCAAGGGCGTCGAGCAGGGACGCACGTTGCCGCCGTCGTGGGCCTTGCGGGTGTTCAACGAGTTGCCGGTGGTGGTGCTGGTGGTGGTGATCTGGCTGGTGATCTTCAAGCCGTTCTGATCACGGCAGGTCCGGTCACGGCATGCGCCGCATGCAAGGAGGCCAGCGTTCGCGCTGGCCTCTTCGTTTCAGGTGCCGGCCGAGCCTGCGAGGCAGCGCGGCTTACGCCGCCTCGTAGGCGCCGTAGCCGCGCAGGCGCTCGTAGCGCTTCTGCAGCAGTTCCTCGAGCGGTACCTGGCCCAGGGCATCGAGCTCGTTGAGCAGCACCGTCTTCAGGCGCCGGGCCATCTGGGTCGGATTGCGGTGGGCGCCGCCGATCGGCTCGCGCACCACCTTGTCCACCAGGCCCAGGCCCTTCAGGCGCTTGGCAGTCAGGCCCAGCTGCTCGGCGGCGTCGCGGGCCTTGCCGGCGTCCTTCCACAGGATCGAGGCGCAGCCTTCCGGGGTGATGGTCGAGTACACCGCGTATTCCAGCATCACGGTGCGGTCGCCCACACCCAGTGCCAACGCACCGCCGGAGCCGCCTTCACCGATCACGGTGCAGATGATCGGCACCTTCAGCTCGGCCATCTCGATCAGGTTGCGCGCGATTGCTTCGGACTGCCCGCGCGATTCGGCGTCGATGCCCGGCCAGGCGCCCGCGGTGTCGATCAGGGTCAGCAC
>JAFADB010000355.1 GCA_023425225.1 Pseudomonadota bacterium | reverse complement strand
GACGGGTGCTCGCCGATGATCTTGGCGCCGATCACCGGATGCCGGCGCATGATCTCCCACTCGCCCTCGGTGAGCTTGCCGGGCTTTTGCAGGATGGCGTCGGGAATGCCGATCTTGCCGACATCGTGCAAGGGTGCGGCGTGCAGCAGGTCGTCCGCCGCGTTCTCGCTGTAGCCGGCCGCCAGCGCCAGCATCCTGGCGTAATGGCTCATGCGGATGACGTGCAGGCCGGTTTCGTTGTCCTTGAACTCGGCCGCGGTGCCCAGGCGCTGGACGATCTGCAGCCGCGTCTCGCGCAGTTCGTGCGCCTGCACCAGCGACAGGTGGGTGCGCACGCGCGCCTTGACGATGCCGGGGTTGAAGGGCTTGCCGATGTAGTCCACCGCGCCCAGTTCGAGTCCGCGCGTCTCGTTCTCGGCCTCGGACAGCGCGGTGACGAAGATCACCGGGATCGAGGCGGTGCACGGGTCCTGCTTGAGCGTCGTGCAGGTGTCGTATCCGGAAAGGCCGGGCATCATGATGTCGAGCAGGACCAGGTCCGGGCGGTCGGCATGTGCCAGCTCCAGTGCCTTGTGTCCATCCTTGGCGAAGAGCAGGCGGTAGTCGTCCTGCAGGGTGTGGCGCAGCACCTGCAGGTTGGTCGCCTCGTCATCGACCACCAGCAGGGTCCGGCGCGGGTCCTTCATCCGTTTCATGCCGCGCTCCTGTCCGCCCTCATGCCGGCACCGCGGTGGCGTGGGCCGGGGCGAGCGCCGGGGCGAGCCGTCGCAGCAGGGCCTGGGCCTGGTCGAACTCGAAGGCCTCCACCGCCATCCGCAATGCCTGTGCTTCCGCACGCCGACCCTGGCTTTCCAGCCCGCCGCAGACGGCTTCCAGCGTCGTGTCGTCCAGTTCGTTGTGTGCCAGGCAGTCCAGCAGTTCCTGCATGCGCGCGCGCAGGTCGGATTCGGGCATCAGCGCGCTCGGTGTCGCTTCCCCGGCGGCGTCGGGAGTCACGTCGGCCCGCAGTTCCTCAGCGGCCGTCTCCAGCAGCGCACGCAGCTCGGCGATCCGTGGCCACGCCTGCTCGCGGCATCCGCTCCTGATCTGCTCCTCCAGCTGGCCGGCCAGTTCGGTGATGGCCGGCAATGCGAGATTGCCGGCGGCGCCGCGTATGCCGTGCACGGTGAATACCGTGGCATCCCAGTCCACCTCGGGGTCGGTCGCGTGCGGCAGGCGATGCTGCGCGGCCACCGTATCCAGGAAGTGCTCCAGCGCCTTGGCCAGCCGTGCCCGGCTGCCCCACAGCGAGATGCCGGTGGCCCAGTCGATCGATTGCCGGCGCGGCGGCACCGGCTCGCTCGCGACGACGGGCGCGGCGGACGGGCGCTCGATGTCCAGCACCCGCCCGATCTCGTCGAACAGCTGCGGCGCATCCAGCGGCTTGACGGCGAAGCCGTCCATCCCGGCCTGGCGGGCGGAGTGCTGGTCCTCGGCCATCACGCTGGCGGTGAGCGCGATGATCGGCGTGGCGGTGCGGCCGTGGGTGCGTTCGTACTGGCGGATGAGCCGGGTGGCCTGCAGGCCGTCGATGCCGGGCATGTGCACGTCCATCGGCACCAGGTCGAAGTGGCCGCCCATGTATTTCTCCACCGCCTCGTTGCCATCGCTGGCGGCCACGATCCGGTGGCCGCCGTTTTCCAGCGTCAGCGTCAGCAGCTCCAGGTTCTGCGGCACGTCGTCGGCGATCAGCACCTGGAGCGACGGCAGTGCCGGTCGTTCGGTCGCGCTCCTGTGCGTTTCCGGCTTCTGCCCGACCGGCAGCGGCAACCACACGTGGAAGGTGCTGCCGCGTCCGGGTTCGCTCTCGACCTCGATGCGGCCGCCCATCTGCTCGACCAGCTGGCGCGCGATGGTGGTGCCCAGCCCGGTGCCGCCGAAACGACGGCTGATCGAGGCATCGGCCTGGGTGAACGGCGCGAAGATCGAGGCGACCTGCGACGGCGTCATGCCGATGCCGGTATCCCTGACCTGGATGTGCACCACGCCGTCTTCATGCGAGAACAGCACATCGACACCGCCGTGCTCGGTGAACTTGATGGCGTTGCCGACCAGGTTGGTCAGCACCTGCAGCACGCGCAGCGGATCGCCACGGAAATACTCGGCCATGCCGGCCGGGTAGTGCGGGGCGAGCGTCAGGTGCTTGGCCTGCGCGCCCAGCCGCATCGAGGACTCGATCTGCAGCGCCAGTCCCTTGAGCGAGAAATCGATGGATTCCAGCGTCAGCCGGCCGTTCTCCATCTTGGTGGTGTCGAGGATGTCGTTGATCAGCCCCAGCAGCGACCGCGCCGACTGCCGCACCGTGTTCAGGTGGGTCCGCTGGGTCGGCGTCAGGTTTTCCTGCAGCAGCAGCTCGGTGAAGCCGATGATCGAGTTCATCGGCGTGCGGATTTCATGGCTCATGTTGGCCAGGAAGGTGCTCTTGGCCGCGGCGGCGCGTTCGGCGCGCTGGGCCGTCTCGCGCAGCGAGGCCTCCAGCGCATGGCGCTCGGTGATGTCGGTGACGAAGCCGACAAACAGCAGTTCCTCGGGCAGGTCGACCCGGCCGACGGCCAGGCGCATCGGCATCAGGCTGCCGTCCTTGCGCAGGCCGATGACCTCGCGGCCGATGCCGATGATCTTCGGCACGCCCGATGTCTGGTAGTTGCGCAGGTAGCCGTCGTGCCGCGACTGGTCCGGCTCGGGCATCAGCATGCTGATGTTGCGGCCGAACACCTCGTCCGCCTGCCAGCCGAACAGTCTTTCGGCCGACTGGTTGAAGCTCTGGATCCGCCCGTGGCTGTCGATGGTGATGATGCCGTCCACCGCCGTGTCGAGGATGGCGCGCATGCGCGACTTGCTGTCGGCGAGCTTGCGGTTGCTCAGCTCCATCTCGCGGTACAGCTTGCGCGAATGCATCAGCCCGTTGAGCGCATACACCAGCACGGTGACGGTGACGGTGAATGTGGACAGCGCCAACGAGGCGAAGGTGGTATTGATCAGCACACCGGGATCGGCGTGGTCCGGCGTGCCGATGAAACGCACCGCCGCCATCCCGGTGTAGTGCATGGCGGCAATCGCCGAGCCCATGAACAGGCCGCTCGCCAGCAGGCGTTGCATCGGACCGAGTCCGGTATGCCGCAGCCCGGAGTGCACCCACAGCGAGAACATGGCCAGGCCGATGGCCAGCACGATCGACAGCGCAAAGATGACGGGGTCGTAGCGCATCTGCAGCGACGTATGCATCGCCGCCATGCCGCTGTAGTGCATGGCAGCGATGCCCAGACCGACCAGGGTGCCGCTCATGGCCAGCTGCAGGCGGGTGATCGCGGGCCGGGCCAGCATCTGCAGCGCGCACCAGGAGGCGGCGCAGGCGGGCAGCAGCGACAGCAGCGTCAGGCCGGTGGTGTAGTGGACATGGGTGCCCAGCTCGAACGCCAGCATGCCGATGAAGTGCATGGTCCAGATGCCGCCGCCCAGCGCGATCGCGCCGGTGCCGACCGCAATGCGTCGGTACACCGGGTTCTCGGCGTTGCGCGCGATCTGGGCGGTCTGCAGCGCCATGGTGGCCGAGAAGACCGATACCAGCAGCGACAGCAGGACGAGGCCGGGATTGTAGATCCCGTGCAGATAGGGAATTCCGACGGAACTGTCGATGAAGAAGGACTCGAACGACCCCATTGCGGTGCTGGCTCCTGGTGCGGGCGATGATCGGTTCCGTGAAGGAGCGGCCAACCGCAACTGTCGCCTGGAATGATCTGGATTCTTCGTTGGATCGGGGGCGATGTCCCCCAGCAGGGCTTATCGGCAGGCCGGCTGAACTATTGAGTGCCGCGGCAGGGCCATCCGCGTATCGAAGCAGCAAGCGGACTGGCGGGCTGGAGGGCAGTGCGCGGAGGGCGCGGATCTGCCGAAAGTAGTGGCCTGTGGAGGATCGGCGCGCGCCGACACGGCAGGGCCGGTTTGATCTTGCCGGATCCAGCAGGCCGGTTTCGTCAACGATGCGACGGCGGCGCGGCAGGCCCCACTGAATGCAATTTGCGGAAAACCACTCTGGATCGCGGAAAACAAAAAGCCCGCGGGAGCGGGCTAAGTGTTTGAATTTATTGGAGCTGGGTCGCCTTCACACAACGGTCGTAACATGATGATTTGCGGAATCTTTTGTGGGTTCACGTTTTCGAGTTACCGCCAAAGTTACCGCCACCAGAACATCGCTTGCCCCGTTTCTTCCCGGCGACAACGGCAAGATAGCGGCAATCTCGCGGCCATCGGAAAGACTGGTGGGACAAGTTGTCCCACCTGAATTTCTGGGTGCAGCTTCTCCCACACGTTCCCGCGCCCGCCCTTGGAAACTGGATCAAGTTGAGCCAGTTTTCCTTCCTCGCTCGGATGCAGCGCCTCCCAAATCTCCTTGCGCCGCGCCGTACCCGGCATGAAATGGTTTCCATTGAAAATATTTGGACTTAGCGAACATGCAAGGGTGAACAGGCGGTCGTGGAACAATATCCCGTGGAACATTTGATCCCCCCCCGGTCGCACGGCGCACCGTCATGCGGGACGCTCCCGGAAGTACGGCGGGCCGCCGGTGTGCTCGGCATCCTCCCGTGCCCAGCGGGCCACCATCGGCTCACGGGGCCGGGCAATGCGCTTGCCGGCCTTGCGCCGGAAGCACCACGGGCAGGCCGTCACCACGGGCGGACTCTCGGCCCACAGCAGCACCGGCCCGCAGCCCTTGCACACGCGCGCCACAGGCTCGCCCCATTCCAGGGGCGGCAATCCCCGGTCCAGGCGATCGGCAGCCGCCAGCGCGCGCAGGAACGCCCTCAGCGTGGGATCGGCTTCACCTGTGCAGGCGACCACCTCTGCATCGGGCAGGTGGTCGACCAGCACCGCCGGAAGTCCTTCGTTCTCGGCCAGCGCCAGCAAGTGGGCGCGCAGGTCGACCACGGCCTGTCTCTGCCGCCGGGTCAGCTCGCCCAGCAAGGCATCCCGCTGGCAGGCGATCCGGTCGCGCAGCTCAGCGGTCAGGCGGCCCGCAGG
>JAFADB010000244.1 GCA_023425225.1 Pseudomonadota bacterium | reverse complement strand
GTTCGTATCCATCGCTGTCTCCTTCGGTTGCGTCATGGACGTCCCATGACAGGCGCAGCGTAGGAACCAGGATTTTTTGTTTTCAAATGATTATTCGGCTGTAATCCGTTGATTCTTGTGGGACTGTGATGCTCGTCCTGCAATTCCGAATTCAGGTGTGGCGGCGCTTGCGAGGCTGCATGCGACGCGTGCCGATCGCGTCGGCAGGGGAGGGCTGTGTCGCCGCGATTGCGGTGACGTACCACTAGTGCAGGTAGTCGCCGCCGTCGCTCAGCGTGGCCACGATGCATGGCACCAGTTGCTTGCGGCGCTCGTGGTAGTCGCGCAGGGCGGTTTCAAGCGCCGGGATGTCGCGCTTCTGCCAACGCCGGTCCAGCTCCGAGAACTCCTCGCAAGCGTCCTCGATCAATCCCTGCGTGGCACGTCGTATCGGTGCCAACTGGTCGTTGGCCTGCCTCACGGCCCGATGCAGGGAGCGGTGGCCCGTGGCGCGGGCGATCGCGTCGAACAACTGCCAGGTCCGCTTCACCACGTCGTGGTCGGTGGGAGCGGGCTGGGGCTCTGTGCCCCTGCGAGCCGGCGGCGCGAATCCGATGTCGCAGGCCATCAGCAGCAGGCGCTCCATCCAGTCGTAGAGGTCGCGCATGACCACCTCGTTGGGCAACGGTACGTGCAGCCCGTTGCGGGCGTGGTCGGCGACCAGGCCCTCGCCGACCAGGCGGTACAGGGCGAAGCGGACGGGCGTGGGGCTGGTGTGGAACTCGGCCGCGAGCGTGGCCGGATCGATCCGTTGTCCGGGAACGTAGCGCCCCGATTGCAGGGCGCGCCTGACCTGCCCGTACAGGAATGCACTCTTGGAGCGGGTCGCACTCATCGCGGAACTCCATGTCTGCGTATGACAGCCTCCCTGGCCGGATGGTACATGGATTGGACAGCGGGACGGAGAGCGGCGCCGGAGGAGTTCAACCCGGTAGAGGACCGCAGCCACCGAGGCACTGCACTCGTTGGTACGGACGTTGAACATCGGCCTCGATGCCCCGGTCGTGCGGGTGTCGGCCGGACTGGCGGTCTGGTTGGGCAGCGTCGACGCCTTCAGCTGGCGCGGCTGCACGCATTGCGCGATGCCCTGGAGGTTTCCCCGGGGTGGGAACCGATGGGGTGGGGCGCAAATGTCTTGGTCAACCGACGAACGGATGCACGTCGGGTTTCAGGTATCGCCAAATCCCCGGCTCGACTGCACGGACGTACTTGGCAGCGGTTCGACGTCCTCGCTGTGGATCCGGATCGTGTCGCCAAGCGGCGGGGTCGTATCGCCAGTGTCGGGAACGGCGTGGCTGGCAGATTCGGCCTTGTGGCGTTGCCAGGCCCGGTAGGCGAAGAAGCCAAGTGCGCCGATGGTTGCGGCCTTCAGGATGCTCATCGGTATCTCCAGTTGGGGTGTCGACGCCAGCCTGGCCCGGCTGCCGTGAGCCGTGCGTGACCCGCCGGTCGATGAAGCGTCGAAGGCAGATGGGCATGTCGATCGCTGCTGCCGTACTTCGCTGCCACATGCAGGGGCGGGGGCCGGGATTTCCGGAGTTGCCATTCCTCCGGTGCGGTGTCTGGCGGGACGCCACCGAGGGAGGCGTGCCACGATGTCTCACTGATGCGATAACGGTTTGCTATGAATATCTATTCATGATCCGAACTTGCGCATGGAGACATGCACTGGAAATACGATATATGACTCGCGATTTAATTTGACTATCTATTCATGAATGTATTCAATCGATGGCATGCGTGACTCCCGTCTCCCCGAGCTGGTCGAACTTCTCCGTCGTCAGGGCCCCGTCACGGCGGCCCAGGTCGCGGCAGCTCTGGGTATCAGCCAACCTACGGTGTCACGACTGCTGGCCACGGCGGGCAATGTAGTCGTGCGCATCGGCAAGGCGCGGGCCGCGCGCTACGCCCTGGGACGTGAGGTTGGACGCGCCGGTAGCCGCTGGCCGTTGTTCCGCATCTCCGATCAAGGCCAGGCCGAATCGCTGGGGCAGCTGCATGCGCTGTACGGCGATGGCTACCTGTTCGTCCCACAGGTGCCGTGTCCCGCATTGCTGCACGGTGGGTTCGCAACCGGCGTATTCCCTGGGCTGCCTTGGTTCCTCGATGACCAGCGTCCGCAGGGCTTCCTGGGGCGCGCGTTTGCCCGGCGCGTGGCCGACGAGATTGGAGCGCCCCGCGACCTGGCGCGCTGGCAGCCCGACGACACGGTGCTGGCCCTGCTGCGCCATGGCGATGACCAGCCCGGCGACCTGATCCTGGGCGAACAGGCACTCCAGCGCGCATTGCACGGCATCGTGCAGCCGGTCAACGCGGTCCCATTTGCGGCGCGTGCGCAAGTGTATCCGCAGCTGGCCGAGGCGGTGCTCCAGGGTGAGGACATCGGTTCTTCCGCCGGCGGGGAACAGCCCAAGTTCACGGCGGTACTGGAACAGGACGGAGTCACCCGGTCTGTCATCGTCAAGTTCAGCGAGCGTGCCGGCACACCCGCCGCACAGCGCTGGGCAGACCTGCTGCGCTGCGAGCACCTGGCCGGGAACGTGCTGCGCGACCATGGCCTCGCGGCTGCCGAGAGCGAGATCGTCGAGGCCGGCGGTCGCGTGTTCCTGCAATCCGCGCGCTTCGACAGGACACCGCATCGTGGCCGTCGTGGCTTCGTCTCGCTGGCCGCGCTCGATGGCGCCTATTACGGACACGGCCGCATCGACTGGTGGCTGTTTGCCCGCCAACTGCACCGCGACCGCTGGATCGGGCGCGACGATGCCCGCTGCCTCAGCCTGTATGGCTGGTTCGGCGCCTTGATCGCCAATACCGACATGCACCTGGGCAATGCCGGGCTGGTGCTGGGCAATGCGCGCCCGCTTGCGCTGGCCCCAGCCTACGACATGCTGCCCATGGCATTCCGCCCCGCTGGCAACGGCGAGGTCGTCGAACGTGCGTATGTCCTGGCCTTGCCCTTGCCGGAGTACCAGGACGATTGGCGCGAAGCCGCCAACATGGCCATGGACTTCTGGCAACGTGTCGCGCAGGCCGGGGCGATTTCCGCTGGCTTCCAGCAAATCGCCGAAACCGCCCGGCAGCAGCTTTCCCATGCCATGCAGCGGCTTGGCTGATGCCCCGAGCATAGGGGGGCCTTGACGCGGAGAGCACGCACCGCTCACGTCCGCCGCGGGCCGGCTCCTGCACGATGCACGGCCACATCCTGCACACAGGAGTTGCCCATGTCCGCCGTTCCCAAGCGCGTACGCCTGCATGTCGAGGATTCCGGCGGCTCCGGCCGGCCGGTGGTGCTGATCCATGGCTGGCCGCTGTCGGGCGAGTCATGGAAGGCGCAGACCGGTCCGCTCCAGGAAGCCGGCTACCGGGTGATCACCTACGACCGCCGTGGCTTCGGCCGTTCGGACAAGCCGTCGGACGGCTACGACTACGACACGCTTGCGGCCGACCTGGCCGGGCTGGTCGAGGATCGGGGTCTCGAGGGCGCGGTACTGGTCGGCTTCTCGATGGGCGGCGGCGAGGTCGCGCGCTACGTCGCCAACCACGGGACCTCGCGCCTGGGCGGCGTGGTGTTCGCCGCGGCGGTGCCGCCGTACCTGCTCAAGGGCGATGACAATCCCGATGGTCCGCTGACCGAGGACAAGGCCAGGGAAATGGAGAACGCCCTGAAGGCCTCGCGCGAGAAGTTCTTCGACCAGTTCACCACCACGTTCTTCAGCGCCAACGGCGAGTTGAAGGTGAGCGAGGCGCAGCGGCAGGAGGCCTTGGCGCTGTGCCTGCAGTCGGACCAGACCGCCGCGCTCGGTTGCAGGAAGGCATTCTCCACCACCGACTTCCGCCCGGACCTGGAGAGGGTGGACGTGCCCACGCTGGTGCTGCATGGCGACGCCGACGGCACGGTGCCGTTCGAGGGATCGGGCAAGCGCACGCACGAGGCGATCGCCGGCAGCGAGCTGGTATTGCTCGAAGGCGCGCCGCACGGCTGCAA
>JAFADB010000218.1 GCA_023425225.1 Pseudomonadota bacterium | reverse complement strand
GGCCACCGACCTCGGGGGTGTCCTGCTGCTGCCGGGCCAGTTCACGGGCAATGGTTTCCGGCGACTGCGTATACGGGGCCAGCAGGCGATAGAACGCCGGCACCACGAACAGCGACAGCAGGGTGGAGACCACCACGCCGAAGATCACCACCACGCCGATGGTGGAGCGGCTGGCCGAACCGGGGCCACCGGCCACCACCAGCGGAATCGCACCGACCGCAGTGGCGATGGAGGTCATCAGGATCGGTCGCAGGCGCACCCGGCTGGACTCGACGATCGCCCGGTGCACGCTCAGGCCCTCATCGCGCAGCTGGTTGGCGAACTCCACGATCAGGATGCCGTTCTTGGCCGCCAGCCCTACCAGCATGACGATGCCGATCTGGCTGAACAGGTTGAGCGTGCCGCCGGTGATCCACAGCCCGACCAGCGCGCCGAGCACCGCCAGCGGCACGGTGAGCATGATCACCAGCGGGTGGGCGAAGCTCTCGAACTGCGCGGCCAGCACCAGGTACACCACCAGCAACGCCATGGCGAAGGTCAGCAGCACCGCACTGCCCGACTGCTGGTACTCGCGCGACTCGCCCTTCCAGTCGATCTGCGCGTAGTCGGGCAGTTCCTCGGCCGCGGCCTGCTGCGCCCAGGCGATGGCATCGCCGAGCCGGTAGCCCGGCGCCAGGCCGGCGGTCAGGGTGATCGAGCGCAGCCGGTTGAAGCGGTTGAGCGTGCCGGGCTCGGCGACCTCGCTGAGCGTGACCAGGTTGGACAGCGGAATCAGCTCGCCGCTGGACGAGCGCACCCGGATCGCCTGCAGGTCGGCCGGCGCCATGCGCCCGGTGCGCCCGGCCTGCAGCATCACGTCGTATTCCTCGCCGTTGTCGACGAAGGTGGTCACGCGCACCGAGCCCATCAGCGCCTCCAGCGCACCGCCGATGGCGGTCACCGACACGCCCAGGTCGGCCGCGCGTTGGCGGTCGATGTTCACCCGCATCTGCGGACGGGTTTCCTTGTAGTCCGAGTCGGCGCCGACCAGCCCGGGGTTGGACTCCATGCGCTGCAGCATGCGGTCGCGCCACTGCGCCAGCTCGCCGTAGTCCGGCCCGCCCAGCACCATCTGGAACGGCTGCCCGCCGCCGCGCACCAGCCCGCCCTGCACCTGGGTGCGCACGCGCACGCCGGTGAGGCCGGCCAGGCGGCGCTGGATGTCGGCGGCCACGTCGATGGTCGGCTCGCTGCGCTTGGTCCAGTCCTGCAGGAACACGCTGACGCGGCCGGTGTGCATCTCCTCGCTGTTGCCGAAGCCGCCGGGCACGCGCGGGTTGGCACGGGCGATGAGCTTGTCCGGGCCGATCATCGGCTCGAGGATCTTCTCCACCTGCTGGATCTGCCCCACGGTGTAGTCGTAGCCGGCACCTTCCGGACCTTCGAGCATGACCTGGAAACTGCCGCGGTCCTCGGCCGGGGCCAGCTCCGACGGCACCCGGTGGAACAGCAGCGCGATCAGCGCCACCGCGCCCAGCATCAGCCCGGCGAACAGCCAGTGGCGGCCCACGCTGCGCTCCAGCGAGCGCCGGTAGCCGGCGGCCACGCGTTCCAGGCGGCCATCGAACCAGGCATTGAAGCGGCTGCGCCGCGCCTCCCCATGCGGCTTGAGCAGCTTGGACGACATCATCGGCGTGAGCGTCAGCGCGACGAACGCGGAGATCGCCACCGCCGCCGCCAGCCCGACCGCCAGCTCGCGGAACAGCCGCCCGGTATTGCCCTGCAGGAAGCCGACCGGCAGGAATACCGCCACCAGCACGGCGGTGGTGGCCACCACCGCGAAGGCCACCTGCGCGGTACCACGCCGCGCCGCCACCAGCGGCGGTTCGCCCAGATCGACGCGGCGCTGCACGTTCTCCACCACCACGATGGCATCGTCCACCACCAGACCGATCGCCAGCACCAGCGCCAGCAGGGTCAGCAGATTGATCGAGAAGCCGAACGCGTACAGCGCGATGAACGAGGCGATCAGGCACACCGGCACCGTCACCGCCGGGATCAGCGCCGCGCGCGCGCTGCCCAGGAACATCCAGATCACCACCAGCACCAGCACCACCGCCTCCACCAGCGTGTGGTAGACGCGTTCCACGGCCGCGTCGATGAAGGTGGTGGTGTCGAAGGCGACGAAGATGTTGGTGCCGGCGGGCAGCGACTTCTGGATCTGCTCGGCCTCGGCGCGTGCCGCCCGCGCCACGTCCAGCGCATTGGCGGTCGAATTGCGCACGATGCCCAGGCCGACATTGGGCACCCCGTTGCTGTGGAAGTAGGCGCGGCGCTCGGCCGAGCCCAGCTCGATCCCGGCCACGTCGCCCAGCCGCACCACGTAGCCGTCCGGCCCCTTGCCCAGCGGGATGCGGGCGAAGTCCTCCGGCTTGAGGTAGCTGCGCTCCACGCGCAGGGTGAAGTCGCGCTGCGCCGATTCGATGCTGCCGGCCGGCAGCTCGACGTTCTCGTTCTGCAGCGCGGTGCGCACGTCGGACACGGTGAGGTTGCGCGCGGCCAGCTGGTCGCGGTCCAGCCAGATGCGCATGGCGTAGCGCTGGCGGCCGCCGATGCGCACCTGCGCCACGCCGTCCAGGCTGGAGAAGCGGTCCACCACGTAGCGCTCGGCGTAGTCGGACAGCTGCAGCGTATCCATGACCGACGAGCTCATGTTGAGCCACAGGATCGGGTCCGCGTCGGCCTCGACCTTGGAGATCTCCGGCGGCCGCGCCTGGTCGGGCATGCGGTCGGAGACGCGGCTGACCGCGTCGCGCACGTCGTTGGCGGCGGCCTCGATGTCGCGGTTCTGCGAGAACTCGATGCTGACGTCCGAGCTGCCGTTGCGGCTGCGCGCCTGGATGGTCTCGATGCCCTCGATGCCGGCCAGCGCATCCTCCAGCACCTGGGTGATGCGGCTTTCCACCACCGCCGCCGAGGCGCCGGTGTACTCGACCTGCACCGAGACGATCGGAGGGTCGATCGCCGGCAGCTCGCGCAGCGTCAGCCGGCTGAACGACATCAAGCCCAGCACGATCAGCAGCAGGCTCATCACCACCGCCAGCACCGGGCGAGTGATGGAGATGTCGGAGATCCTCATCGCGCGCTACCGGACGGTGCCGCGGCCCCGTCGCGCACCTTCTGCCCGGGACGCAGCTTGCCCACGCCGTCGACCACGATGCGCTCGCCCGGCTGCAGGCCGTCCAGTATCTCCACCAGGCCGTCGCGGCGCTCGCCGGCACGGATGTCGGCGCGCTCGACGCTGTCGTCGTCCTTGACCCGGAACACGTAGGAATCGCGGCCCACCTGCACCACCGCGATCTCGGGAATCACCAGCGCCTGGCGCTCGGGCTGGTAGAGGCTGACCTGCAGCAGCATGCCCGGGCGCAGGCGGCGGTCGGCGTTGTCGAAGTCGGCGCGCACGGTGACCGCGCGGGTGGCCTCGTCGATGCGCGAGTCCACCGTGGTCACGGTGCCGCGGAAGGTCTCCCCGGGCCAGGCCGCGGCGGTGCCGGTGACGGCATGGCCCGGCTGCACCAGCGCCAGCTGCGACTCGGGCACCTGGAAGTCCACGTGCATGCGCGAGACATCGTCGAGCGTGGCGATCACCGTCGAGGAGGTGACCAGCGAGCCGGGGCTGACCTGGCGGATGCCGAGCACGCCGGAGAACGGCGCGCGCACCTCGCGGTCGCCGATCTCGGCGCGCATCTGCCGCACCCGCGCCAGCGCCGCGTCGCGCAACGCCTTCTGCGTGTCCACGGTGGAGCGCGCCACCAGCTGCTGGCCCACCAGTTCCTGCTGCCGCCGGTAGAGCTGGTCGGCCTCGTCGAAGGTGGCCTGCGCGGCGACCAGCGCCGCGTCCTGCGCATTGCCGCGCAGGGTCAGCAGCAGCTGCCCGGCCTTCACCTCGTCGCCGCTGTCGAAGTACACCCGTTCCACCACGTCGCTGACCGCGGCCGTCAGCCCCACCGATTCGCGCGCGCGCACCGTCGCCAGCGACTGCAGGGTGCTGTTCCATGCACGCGGCTGCACGGTCTGCAGGGTCACCGGTATGGGGGCCTGTACGGAAACGGGGGCGTCGGACTTGCCACAGCCGCCGAGCCAGAGCGCCACCAGGGCGATCACGGCCAGGCGCGTGCGGTATCGGAAAGGCATGCGCGGGAGGTCCTGCAAGAGGGCGTCTGGAGTTTAACGGCCAAGCGGCGCGGCGGTTGACCGCCGGGCACGCGTTTTGCCCATGACCAATGACCCTTGCCTGCCGCGAAAGCCCATCCGTGCGGAGCCGGCGTGCACATAACTGTCGCGATCGTCATGTACGCGAGGGGATCCTCGCCTGTCGGCGCGCCGCCGCGCTATTCCAGTTCCAGGAAATCCAGCACCTGCGCCGCCAGCGCCTCGGCATTGCCGCCATCGGCGTGCAGGTGCAGATCCGGGGCCTCCGGCGCTTCGTAGGGCGAGTCGATGCCGGTGAAGTTGGGGATCTGCCCGGCGCGCGCCTTGGCGTACAGGCCCTTGACGTCGCGCGCCTCGGCCACCGCCAGCGGCACGTCAACGAACACCTCGACGAACTCGCCGGCCTCGAAGCGCTCGCGCGCCATGCGCCGCTCGGCGCGGAACGGCGAGATGAAGCTCACCAGCACGATCAGCCCGGCATCGGCCATCAGCCGCGCCACCTCGGCGACGCGGCGGATGTTCTCCACCCGGTCCTCGTCGGTGAAGCCCAGGTCGCGGTTCAGGCCATGGCGCACGTTGTCGCCGTCGAGGATGAAGGTGTGGTAGCCCAGCGCATGCAGGCGCTTGTCCACCAGGTTGGCGATGGTCGACTTGCCGGCGCCGGACAGGCCGGTGAACCACAGCACCCGCGGCGCCTGCCCCTTGATCCGCGCGCGCGCGGCCTTGTCCACGTCCAGGTGCTGCCAGTGCACGTTGCCGGCGCGGCGCAGCGCGAAGTCGAGCGTGCCGGCGGCCACGGTGGCGTTGCTGTGGCGGTCGATCAGGATGAAGCCGCCGAGCGTGCGGTTGCGCGCGTACGGCTCGAAGACGATGGGTTCGTCCAGCGCTAGGTTGCACCAGCCGACCTCGTTGAGCTCCAGGCGCTTGGCCGCCAGCCGCTCCTGCGTGTCCACGTCGACACGGTGCTTGATCTCGCTGACGCTGGCGGCCACCGTGCGCGTGCCGATCTGCAGCCAGTACGGACGGCCGGGCAGCAGCGCGGCCTCGTCCATCCACAGCACGTGCGCGGCGAACTGGTCGGCCACTTCCGGCGGATCGCCGGCGGCGGCGATGACGTCGCCGCGGCTGACGTCGATCTCGTCGGCCAGGGTCAGCGTCACCGCCTGTCCGGCGCGCGCCGATGCGGCATCGCCATTGGCGTCGAGCACCCGCGCCACGGTCGAGCGCCGTGCCGACGGCAACACCACCACGGCATCGCCCGGCCTCACCTCGCCGGCGGCGATCGTGCCGGCGAAACCGCGGAAGTGCGGGTCGGGCCGGTTGACCCACTGCACCGGCAGGCGCAGGGCGCCGCCGCTGTCGCCGGCTTCCACCTGCACGGTTTCCAGGTGTTCGAGCAGTGCCGGACCGTCGTACCACGGGGTGTTGGCCGAACGTGCGACGAGGTTGTCGCCCTCCAGCGCCGACAGCGGGATGCACTGCACGTCGGCGATGCCAAGCTGCGCGGCCAGCGCCCGGTAGCCCTCAGCGATGGCCTCGAACGCATCGCGCCCGTAGCCGACCAGGTCCATCTTGTTCACCGCCAGCACCACGTGGCCGATGCCCAGCAGCGAGACGATGTAGCTGTGGCGCCGGGTCTGCGGCAGCAGCCCCTTGCGCGCATCCACCAGCACCACCGCCAGGTCGGTGGTGGAGGCGCCGGTGGCCATGTTGCGGGTGTACTGCGCGTGGCCGGGGCAATCGGCGACGATGAACTTACGCGTTTCGGTGTCGAAGTAGCGGTAGGCCACGTCGATAGTGATGCCCTGCTCGCGCTCGGCGGCCAGGCCGTCGAGCAGCAGCGCGTAGTCGATGCGATCGCCCTGGGTGCCGTGGCGGCGGCTGTCGGCATCGAGCGCGGCCAGCTGGTCGTCAAACAGCTGCCGGCTGTCATGCAGCAGCCGCCCGATCAGCGTGCTCTTGCCATCATCGACGCTGCCGCAGGTGATGAAGCGCAGCAGCGGCTTGGCTTCGTGCAGCGCCAGCCGCGCGGCGGTGTCGCCATGCGCGTCCATCAGAAATAGCCCTCCAGTTTCTTCCTCTCCATCGACGCCGACGGATCACGGTCGATCACCCGGCCCTGGCGCTCGGAGGTGGTCGCCATGCGCATCTCGGCGATGACCTTCTCCAGGGTATCGGCCCGCGACTCGATCGCACCGGTCAGCGGGTAGCAGCCCAGCGTGCGGAAGCGCACCGACTTCAGCCGTGGAACCTCGCCCTCGCGCAGCGGCAGGCGCTCGTCGTCGACCAGGATCAGCGCGCCGTCGCGCTCGACCACCGGCCGCTCGGCGGCGAAGTACAGCGGCACCACCGGGATGCGCTCGCGGTAGATGTACAGCCACACGTCCAGTTCGGTCCAGTTCGACAGCGGGAACACCCGCACGCTCTCGCCGGCATGGATGCGTGCGTTGTACAGGTTCCACAGTTCCGGGCGCTGGTGCCGCGGATCCCAGCGGTGGTGGCGATTGCGGAACGAGAACACCCGCTCCTTGGCCCGCGAGGCCTCCTCGTCGCGGCGCGCGCCACCGATGGCGGCATCGAACTTCCATTTGTCCAGCGCCTGCTTCAGGCCCTGGGTCTTCATCACGTCGGTATGCACGGCCGCGCCGTGGT
>JAFADB010000167.1 GCA_023425225.1 Pseudomonadota bacterium | reverse complement strand
TCGGCCACCTTCTCGGCGGTGATGCCCATGCCGTAGGCGATGGCGACGTGGTCGTCGTTGAACACGGCCGGGGAGAGGGCGACCTTGTTGCCCATCATCGGCACCATCGACATCGACTCGGTGCCACCGGCCAGCATCAGGTCGGCGTTGCCCAGGCGGATCTGGTCGGCCGCCAGCGCCACCGCCTGCAGGCCCGAGGAGCAGAAGCGGTTGACGGTCTGCCCGGCCACGGTGTTGGGCAAGCCGGCCAGCAGCACGCCGATGCGCGCCACGTTCATGCCTTGCTCGCCCTCGGGCATGGCGCAGCCGATGATGGCGTCGTCGATGCGACTCAGGTCGATGCCCGGCGCCTGCGCGACCACGGCGCGCAGCACGTGGGCGAGCATGTCGTCGGGGCGGGTGTTGCGAAACATGCCTTTGGGCGCCTTGCCGACCGGGGTGCGGGTGGCGGCGACGATATAGGCGTCCTGGATCTGCTTGGTCATTTGCTTGCTCTCGAAAAGGGGTAGAGCGGATCGAATCCGGGGTTGCGTGCGGCCGGCGTCACGCCCGCAAAGGCGGGCGCGACGGCATCGGCATCAGTTGCGCAGCGGCTTGCCGGTCTTGAGCATGTGGGCGATGCGGGCCTGGGTCTTCTCCTGCTGCGCCAGCTCGACGAAGTGCCGGCGCTCGAGCTTGAGCAGCCATTCCTCGTCCACCAGCGTGCCGCGGTCGACCTCGCCGCCGCACAGCACGGTGGCGATGCGGGTGGCGATCTCGTAGTCGTAGTCGCTGATGAAGCGGCCTTCCAGCATGTTGACCAGCAGCATCTTGAAGGTGGCGATGCCGACGTCGCCGGCCACCTGGATGCGCCGTGCCGGCAGCGGCGGACGATAGCCGCTCTCGTACAGCGCGGCCGCCTCCTGCTTGGCGATGTACAGCAGCTCGAAGGCGTTGAGCACGACCTTGTCGCCGCCGCGCACCAGGCCCAGTTCCTTGGCGTTGACCGCCGAGTTGGACACCTTGCCCATGGCCACCGTCTCGAAGGTCTTCTTCAGCTCGGCGAACACGTCGCCGCCCGGGCCGGCCGCCTGCGAGGCGCGCGCCGCCAGTTCCTTCAGGCCGCCGCCGGCCGGCAGCAGGCCCACGCCGGCCTCGACCAGGCCGATGTAGCTTTCCAGCGCGACCACGCTCCTGGCGCTGTGCATCTGGAACTCGCAGCCACCGCCCAGCGCCAGCCCGCGTACCGCAGCCACCACCGGCACCAGCGAATACTTGATGCGCTGGCTGGTGGCCTGGAAGTTGGCCACCATCGCCTCGAACTGTTCGACCTTGCCGGCCTGCAGCAGGCCCAGCGCGCCGGCCAGGTCGGCACCGGCGGAGAACGGCTCCTTGTGCTGCCACAGCACCAGGCCCTTGAAGTCCTTCTCGGCGCGGCCCACCGCTTCCTGGATGCCGTCCAGCACCTGGTCGGACACGGTGTTCATCTTGGTCTTGAAGCTGACCACGGCGATGCCGTCGCCGTCGTGCCACATGCGTACGCCGTCGTTCTCGAACACCGTCTCGCCCTGGCCGAAGGTCTCGCCCAGCAGCGGATCGGGGAAGCGCTGGCGCTTGTACACCGGCAGCGACGAGCGCGGCACGACCGTGTTGCGGGCGGGGCTGTAGCTGCCTTCGGCGCTGTGCACGCCGTCGCGGCCGTCGAGCACCCAGGCCGGCAGCGGCGCATCGCTCATCGCCTTGCCCACCGCGATGTCCTCGGCCACCCACTGCGCCACCTGCTGCCAGCCGGCGGCCTGCCAGGTCTCGAACGGGCCCAGCGACCAGCCGTAGCCCCAGCGGATGGCCAGGTCGACGTCGCGCGCGGTGTCGGCGATGTCGGCCAGGTGGTAGGCGCTGTAGTGGAACAGGTCGCGGAACGTCGCCCACAGAAATTGCGCCTGCGGATGCTCGCTGGCGCGCAGCCGGGCGAACTTCTCCGCCGGGTTGCGGATCTTGAGGATCTCCACCACCTCGTCGGCGGCTTTGCGGTCGGCCGGCCGGTAGTCCTGCTTCTCCAGGTCCAGCACGACGATGTCCTTGCCGACCTTGCGGAAGATGCCGGCGCCGGTCTTCTGGCCCAGCGCGCCCTTGGCGATCAGCGCCTCCAGCCAGGCCGGCGACTTGAAGTACTGGTGCCAGGGGTCCTCGGGCAGGGTATCGGCCATGGTCTTGATGACGTGGGCCATGGTGTCCAGGCCGACCACGTCGGACGTGCGGTAGGTGGCCGACTTCGGCCGGCCCACCAGCGGGCCGGTCAGGCCGTCGACCTCGTCGAAGCCCAGGCCGAACTGCGCGGTGTGGTGGATGGTGGACAGGATCGAGAACACGCCGATGCGGTTGCCGATGAAGTTCGGCGTGTCCTTGGCGTAGACCACGCCCTTGCCCACGGTGGTGGTCAGGAAGGTTTCCAGCCCGGTCAGCACCGCGGCGTCGGTGGTGGTGGCCGGGATCAGCTCGGCCAGGTGCATGTAGCGCGGCGGGTTGAAGAAGTGCACGCCGCAGAAGCGGTGGCGCAGCTGCTCGGGCAGCACGCCGGCCAGCTTGTTGATGCCCAGGCCGGAGGTGTTCGAGGCCAGCACCGCATGGTCGGCCACGTACGGGGCGATCTTCTTGTACAGGTCCTGCTTCCAGTCCATGCGCTCGGCGATGGCCTCGATGATCAGGTCGCAGTCCTTGAGCAGTTCGATGCCGGTGTCGTAGTTGGCCGGGGTGATGGCCTCGGCCAGGCCCTTGCCGGCCAGCGGGGCGGGGCTGAGCTTGGCGAGGTTGGCGATGGCCTTGAGCACGATGCCGTCGGCGGGACCTTCCTTGGCGGGCAGGTCGAACAGCACGGTATCGACGCCGGCGTTGGTCAGGTGCGCGGCGATCTGCGCTCCCATGACGCCGGCACCGAGGACGGCGGCGCGGCGGACGAGCAGGGTATTGGACATAGGGATGAGCCTTTGGTTGGTCTGCGGTCGTGTTGTCTGGTGGTCAGGAGACGGAGGCGGCCAGGAAGCCGGCTTCCGCGAAACGGATGAGTTCGCGCGCGGCGCGGGTGCGGTGCTCGGCCTCGCTGACGCCGGCCGGGCGCTTGATCAGGCCGAAATCGGCCATCGCGTAGGTCAGCGCCCCGGCGAGGAAGTCCAGGCGCCAGTACAGCTCCTCCTTGCTCAGGCCCGGCACCCACTCGGCGATGGCCTTGCCGAACTCGCGCAGCACGTGGCCGTAGTGGTCGGAGAGGAACTTGCGCAGGTTGTCGTTCTTCTCCGCGTAGGCGCGGGCGATCACCCGCACGAAGGCGCCGCCGCTCTGCCGGTCCTGCGCCATCGCCAGCGCCGGTTCGACGAAAGCGGCCAGCACCGCCTCCAGTTGCCCCGGACGCTCGCGCCGGGCGGCTTCCAGCTGGCCCAGGCGCGCGCCGGTCATCTCGTCCATGCGCCGGCGGAACACCTCGTTGACCAGGTTCTCCTTGGAACCGAAGTGGTAGTTGACCGCGGCGATGTTGACGTCGGCCTGGCTGGTGACCTGGCGCAGCGAGGTGCCTGCGAAGCCGTGCTGGGCGAACAGTTCCTCGGCCGCGCCGAGGATGCGGTCCTTGGTGGAGAAGTGGGCGGGCTTGGGCATGCGTGGGAATCAATCAAACGATTGTTTGAGTCTATGCGCATTTCCGCCACCGGATCATTCTGCGATGCAGCATGGTTCAGCCGGCGCTGTGCAAACCCGTTCCCCACGCGTTAGAATCACCGGCTGAAATATCGGCCAAGCCCGCGTTTTGACGCGGGTTTTTTACATGCTAACCTCGGGCCTTCAGTGGCCCGCCCAACGGAGACATTCCATGGCGCTGGAGCGCACCCTGTCCATCATCAAGCCCGATGCCGTCGCCAAGAACGTGATCGGCGAAATCTACAGCCGCTTCGAGAAGGCCGGCCTGAAGATCGTGGCCGCCAAGTACAAGCAGCTGTCGCAGCGCGAGGCCGAGGGCTTCTACGCCGTGCACCGCGAGCGCCCGTTCTTCAAGGCGCTGGTCGAGTTCATGATCTCCGGCCCGGTGATGATCCAGGTGCTGGAAGGCGAGAACGCCGTGGCCCACCACCGCGAGCTGCTGGGCGCCACCAACCCGAAGGATGCCGCGCCGGGCACCATCCGTGCCGATTTCGCCGACTCGATCGACGCCAATGCCGCACACGGTTCGGATTCGGTCGAGAACGCCGCCAACGAGGTCGCCTACTTCTTCGCCGCCACCGAAGTGGTCTCGCGCTGAGGCGATGGCCGTGAACGAGACCGTGCAGATCCCCAGCGTCACGACCACCGGCGGGCCCGTGCCCGCCGCTGCGCCCGTGCGCCGGCAGAACCTGCTCGATCTCGACCGCGCCGGGCTGGAGCGCTTCTTCGTCGAGGTCCTCGGCGAGCAGCGCTTCCGCGCCCACCAGGTGATGAAGTGGATCCACCACCGCTACGTCACCGACTTCGAACAGATGACCGACCTCGGCAAGGCACTGCGTGCCAAGCTGCAGCAGCATGCCGAGGTCGTCGTCCCCAACGTGGTGTTCGACAAGCCCTCCGCCGACGGTACCCACAAGTGGCTGCTGGCGATGGGCGTCGACGGCAAGAACGCCATCGAGACCGTCTACATCCCGGACAAGACCCGCGGCACGCTGTGCGTGTCATCGCAGGTCGGCTGCGGGCTCAACTGCACGTTCTGTTCCACCGCCACCCAGGGCTTCAACCGCAACCTCTCCACCGCCGAGATCATCGGCCAGGTGTGGGTGGCGGCGCGCCACCTGGGCAACGTGCCGCACCAGCAGCGCCGCCTCACCAACGTGGTGATGATGGGCATGGGCGAGCCGCTGATGAATTTCGACAACGTCGTGCGGGCAATGAGCATCATGCGCGACGACCTGGGCTACGGCCTGGCCAACAAGCGCGTGACGCTGTCGACCTCCGGCCTGGTGCCGATGATCGACCGGCTCTCGGCCGAGAGCGACGTGTCGCTGGCGGTATCGCTGCATGCGGCCAGCGACGAGCTGCGCACCACCCTGGTGCCGCTGAACAAGAAATACCCAGTCGCCGAACTGATGGCGGCCTGCGCGCGCTACCTGCGCGCCAACAAGAAGCGCGATTCGGTGACCTTCGAGTACACCCTGATGAAGGGTGTCAACGACCAGCCCGAGCACGCCCGCCAGCTGGCGCAGCTGATGCGCCGCTTCGACAACGCGGTGCAGGCCAAGGATTCGGGCAAGGTCAACCTGATTCCGTTCAATCCGTTCCCCGGCACCCGCTACGAGCGCTCGGACGAGGAGCAGATCCGCGCCTTCCAGAAGATCCTGCTCGATTCGCAGGTGCTGACGATGGTGCGGCGCACGCGCGGCGACGACATCGACGCGGCCTGCGGCCAGCTCAAGGGGCAGGTGATGGATCGCACCCGGCGCCAGGCGGAATTCCGCCGCACTCTGGAAGGTCAGGCCGGGCGGGATGCGGCTGCGTAGATTCCCCTGGTGGCTGATGGTCGCGCTCGTGCCGGTCATCGCCGGCTGCGGGGGCGGACGCAATGCCAAGGCCGGGCGCGTGACCAGCGTCGAGAACGTCGCGCCGCGCTACGAGGTGAAGGACAGCCGCGCAGTGCGCCAGCGTGTCGAGCAGCAGGAGCAGCTGGGGCTGGCGGTGGAGCGCATGCGTGCCGCCGACTATGTCGCTGCCGAGCGCATGGCGCGCGCCGTACTGAAGGCGCAGCCCTCATCGGTCGATGCCTACACCGTGCTGGCGGCCATCCAGAGTTCGGCCGGGAACGCGGCCGCAGCCGGCGAGAGCTATCGCAAGGCCGCCGAACTCGAGCCCGGCCGCGGCGACCTGCTCAACAACTATGGCGCCTGGCTGTGCGCCAACGGCCATCCCGCCGAGGCGCTGGTGTGGTTCGATCGTGCGCTCGCCGATGCCGGCTATGGCACGCCGGCCGCCGCGCTGGCCAACGCCGGGGGCTGCGCCCTGCAGTCCGGGCAGAACGAGCGGGCGCAACGCGACCTGCGCCGGGCGCTCGAACTGGACCCGGTCAACGCCTACGCCCTGGAGTCGATGGCGCGCAGCGAGTACCGCCAGGGGCGCTATTTCGAGGCGCGGGCCTTTTCCCAGCGACGGCTGGCGGCTGCAAGCGCCACGCCATCCGTGTTACAACTCGCGATTCAGGTTGAAGAAAGACTGGGCGACAAGGCTGCTGCCAGTCATTATCAAGAGCAGTTGCGCAAGGAGTTTCCTGATGCGGTCACTGCTCCACAGGATTGATGAATTGTGATCACCGATTCCAATCAGGCCGCTTTCGACAGTGCAAAGGGAAGTGGCGAATGCCTGCGCGAGGCGCGCGAGAAGGCGGGGCTGACGATCGAGGAGGCTGCATCCCGGCTGCACGTGCCGATCCATGTGGTGCGCGCGCTCGAACAGGAGGACTGGCAGCGGCTGGGTGCCCCGGTCTTCGTCCGCGGCCAGCTCAAGAGCTATGCGCGCCTGCTGCACGTGGACCTGGGGCCGGTCCTGCAGGAGCGGGTCGCCCCGATCGAGCCGGCGAAGCTGGTCAGCCACACCCACACCCCGCGTGCGCGCCGCATGTTCGAGAGCGTCGCCCGTCGCGCCGTCTATGTGGTGATCACCGCGGTGCTGGCGATTCCCGTGTGGTATGCCACGCGTGGCCATTTCGGTGATCCGGTGCTCAGCACCGCCTCGCTCGACGTGCTGCCGGATGCGGTTCAGGCGTCGCCGCAGCTCGAACCCTCGGTGGAGCGCCCGTCGGCGACGCCGGCCGCCGCCGCGCGCAAGCCGGTCGCCCCGTATGTTGCGTCGCTGACGCCGATGCCGCGCGCCGATGCCGACGGCGCCGGTACGGGCACGACAGGCGATGGCCTGCGCATGCGCTTTACCGGCGACAGCTGGATCCAGGTGTCCGGCCGCGATGGCGGCACCATCGAGCAGGCCCTCGTGCGGTCGGGCGAGGAACGCAGCTATCCGGCAGGCCAGGTGGGGCGCGTGGTGCTGGGCAATGCGTCCGCGGTGGAGGTTCAGCAAGCGGGTAGTACGGTGGACACGGCTGCGTTCCGTCGCGCGAATGTGGCGCGGTTTGCGGTATCCTCTGATGGCTCCGTGGTGCCTGCTTCCAACTGAAGCGCACTGCGGTTTTTTTGACCATCGATAAACAAGATGCTTCGCCCGCTGGGGCGGGGCGAGAGTACGCATGGCGATTGACGATCTGCTCGACGAGCACGAACAAAGCGAACGTGTCCGCTCCTGGCTCAGGAGCAATGGTGCCGCCGTGATTGGCGGCGTGGTGATCGGACTGGCCGCGATCCTGGGCTGGCAGTGGTGGCAGAAGCACAGCCACAACCAGCTGGCCGAGGCCAACGCCCGCTACGAAGGCGTACTCGGCGGCATCCGCTCCAACGACCTCGAGAAGGCTGCCAAGGACATGGCCGGGCTGGAGCAGGGGCGTACCAACATCTATACCGATCTGGCCGCGCTGAGGCTGGCCAAGGCCCAGGTGGATGCCGGCCAGGACGAGGATGCGATCAAGACCCTGCGCGGGGTCAAGGCCAGCGGCGAGTTCCGTCTGCTGATCGACCAGCGCCTGGCGCGATTGCTGGTGGATGCCGGCAAGCCGGACGAGGCGCTCAAGCTGCTGGACTCGGCCGATGACAACATCAGCCTGGAGATCCGCGGCGATGCGCTGATCGCGCAGGGCAAGCGCGACCAGGCTCGCGATCTGTATGCCAAGTCCCTGGCGACGCTGGACGTGGCGGCCCCGCAGCGGCGCCTGGTGGAAATGAAATTGATGGATGCCGGCGGCGTGGTGCCGGATCCTGCGGAGCCGATCTGATGGGATGCATGGTCATGTTGAAGCGGATTGCCCTGGTGGCGGTCGTGGGTGTCGCGCTGTCCGGCTGCAGCACCGTCAAGGGCTGGTTCGCCGGCAAGGACGCCGAGGCGAAGAAGGCCGCCGAGCCGGCCGAACTGGTCAAGTTCGAGCCCAGCGTGCGGGTGATCAAGCTGTGGTCGGCCGGCGTGGGCAAGGGCGAGGGCCGCATCGGCGTGCGCCAGGCGCCGGCGGTCGCCGATGGCAAGGTCTATGCGGCCGCGTCCAGTGGCTCGGTGTTCGCCCTGGACCTGCAGAGCGGCAGGAAGATCTGGGAATACGAGGCCAAGAAGGTGCGCAAGGCCCGCCTGGCGCAGGCTGATACCGCTCCCAGCCAGGTCGAGAGCGAGTCCACCGAAGGGCTTTCCCGCGACGACAAGGCTTCCAGGAAGGAGCGGCTGCGCAACGAGAAGGTGCAGGCCAAGGAACGTCGCAACCTGGAGAAGAAGCGGCCGCTGCCGCGCTTCGCCGGTGGTCCGGGCGTGGGCGAGGGGCTGGTGGTCATCGGCTCGCTCGACGGCCAGGTGATCGCCCTCGATGCCGCCGACGGCAGCGAGAAGTGGCAGGCCAAGGTGCCCAACGAGGTCATCGCCGCGCCGGTGGTCTCGCAGAACCTGGTGTTCGTGCGCAGCAACGATGGTCGGGTGACCGCGTTCGACGCCGCCAACGGCCAGCAGCGCTGGTTCCACGAGCAGGAAGCGCCCACGCTCACCGTGCGCGGCAACGCGCCGGTGGTGGCCGGTCCCGGCGTGCTCTTCGTCGGCAACGACGATGGCACCGTGACCACGCTGGCGATGCAGGACGGGCGCCCGCTGTGGGAGCAGGCCGTGGGCGTTCCGGAAGGTCGCACCGAGCTGGAGCGCATGGCCGATGTCGACGGCGCGCCGGTGCTCGAAGGCACCACGCTCTACGCCACCAGCTTCAAGAACGAGACCGTGGCCATCGAGGGCCCGACCGGGCGGCCGCTGTGGACGCGCGATCATGGCGGCGCCGGCGGCGTGGGCGTCTCCTCCGGCAACGTGGTGGTGGCCGACAACGCCGGTACCGTCTGGGGCCTGGACAAGGCCAGCGGCTCGGCGATGTGGTCGCAGGCAGCGCTGGCGCGCCGCTCGCTGACCGGCGTGGCGATCCAGGGCGATTACGCCGTGGTCGCCGACTACAAGGGCTACGTGCACTGGCTGCGGCTGGACAACGGCGAACTGGCGGCGCGCGAGCGCGCCGGGCGCGACCGGGTCAAGGCGCAGCCGATCGTGGCCGACGGCATCGTGCTGGTGCAGAACACCGACGGCAAGCTGACCGCTTTCCGGCTGGCTCAGTAAGGGGACGACGCGATGCTGCCTTTGGTCGCCCTGGTCGGACGGCCGAATGTCGGCAAGTCCACCCTGTTCAATGCGCTCACGCGCAGTCGTGACGCGCTGGTCCACGACCAGCCCGGCGTCACCCGCGACCGCAACTACGGGGTATGCCGTCTCGACGAGGCCAACCCATTTTTGATCGTCGACACCGGTGGCATCGCCGGCGACGAGGAAGGACTGGCCGGCGCCACCGCGCGCCAGGCCCGCGCCGCCGCCGCCGAGGCCGACCTGATCCTGTTCGTCGTCGATGGCCGCGAAGGGCCGTCGGCACTGGACGACGAGATCCTGGCCTGGCTGCGCAAGCTGTCGCGGCCGACGCTGCTGCTGGTCAACAAGATCGACGGCACCGACGAGCATGCGGTGCGCGCCGAGTTCGCCCGCTATGGTTTTTCCGACGTGCTTGCCGTCTCCGCCGCGCATCGGCAGGGGCTGGACGACCTGGTCGACGAGATCGCCGGGCGGCTGCCGGAAGAGGGTTCCGGCGAGGTGCTGGACAGCGATCCCGAGCGCATCCGCGTGGCCTTCGTCGGCCGCCCCAACGTCGGCAAGTCGACGCTGGTGAACCGGCTGCTGGGCGAGGAACGGATGATCGCCTCCGAGGTGCCCGGCACCACCCGCGATTCGATCGCGGTGGACATGGAGCGTGACGGCCGTCTGTACCGGCTGATCGATACCGCCGGCCTGCGCCGCAAGTCGCGCGTGGACGAGGCGGTCGAGAAGTTCAGCGTGGTCAAGACGCTGCAGGCGATCGAGCAATGCCAGGTGGCCGTGCTGCTGCTCGATGCCACCGAGGGCGTCACCGACCAGGACGCCAGCGTGCTCGGCGCGGTGCTCGATGCCGGCCGCGCACTGGTGGTGGCGATCAACAAGTGGGACGGACTGAGCGACTACCAGCGCGAGCAGGCCGAGGCGCTGCTGTCGCGCAAGCTCGGTTTCGTCGAGTGGGCCGAGGCGGTGCGCATCTCGGCGCTGCACGGCTCGGGCCTGCGCGAACTGTTCCGCGCCATCCACCGCGCCCATGCTTCCGCCACGCACGAGTTCTCCACCGCGGAGGTCAACAAGGCACTGGAGATCGCCTACGAGACCAACCCGCCGCCGAGCGTGCGCGGCCATGTCTCCAAGCTGCGCTACGTGCACCCGGGCGGCACCAACCCGCCGACCTTCATCGTCCACGGCACCCGCCTGAAGGAGCTGCCGGACTCGTACAAGCGCTACCTGGAGAACTTCTTCCGCAAGCGCTTCAAGCTGGTGGGTACGCCGGTACGCTTCATGTTCCGCGAGGGCAGCAATCCCTACGAGGGCAAGAAGAACGTGCTCACCGAGCGCCAGGTCGCCAAGAAGAAGCGCCTGATCCGCCACGTCAAGCGGCGCGGCAAGTAGTGCCCATGCCGTCATTCCGGCCTGTGCCGGGATGACGGCCTTGCATCAGTAATGCTTCACGTCCGGGTCGTAGATGGTGGCCTGACGGGCGATCATCTTCCATGCGCCATCGGTGTACTGCCAGACATTGGTCGATCGGCGGTGCAGCAGTTTGCCCTTTTCGGGGCCGAAGCCGGGGACATAGGTGTCCTCGCCCATCGTGACGGCGACGTTGCCGAAGAACCCGACCTTCTCCAGCGTCGTCTTGTAGCCGCCTTCGTAGTCCAGTTGGCCGCGCCCCATGCCATCGAGAACCTGGTCCCGGGTGAGTACCTGGTTGTTTGGGCCGTTGACGATCAGGCCGGGTGCCCAGAGTTTCTCCAGGGCGGCGATATCGTGCGCCCGGATGGCCTCGCCGACGGCCGCACCGGCAAGGGCCAGCTTCTTCTTCGCCTCGGCATCCAGCTCCTGCGCATGCGCGCCGCACAGGCAGGACAGCGCCAGCGCAGCGGCCATCATCGATTGCTTCAATATGTCGGGAAGCCTCCGGGGCAGTGGGTTCGTTCCAGTGAGCGGCCTTTGACATCCGTTCCGTAGGCCGCGATTGGGTGACGCACACGGATCAAGCGTCTGCGCTCCGCCGTGTCGGTGGTCGTATCCATTGTTGAGACGGATTCCCTTGATCGGAACGGTCGCGCCTCGTCATCCGGTGCCGCCAAACGGTGCGTGGGGTGGGGACGCCGATGGCACGTGCCGACGCACGGGACACGCAAGCGGCGCGACCTGTGGCAAGCCCCGTTGTCGGCCAGGACGCGCGGGTAGGCAGTGAACCGGCGCGGCCGTGGCATGGGTGGTGGCTCAGGGCTGCAGATGCGGTGCCAGCCGTTCCTGCAGCCATTCGATGAAGGCATGCAGCAACCGCGAAAGCCGCCGCTGCGGCGGGTACATCACCGAGACGGGCAGGGGCGGCGGCGCCCAGCCGGGAATGTCCAGTTCCACCAGCCGGCCGGAAGCGATCAGATCCTCGACGTCGTAACGGGGCACCTGGATCAGGCCCACGCCCGACAGGCAGCAGGCGATGTAGGTTTCGGCATTGCTGACCGAAATGCCGCCGCCCATCTGCAGCTGCCGGATCCGCCCATCGACGTGCCGGTATTCCCAGGTTTCGGTCTTGCCGATGGCGATGCGGCCGAAATGGACGATCGGCAGTTCCGCCAATGCCGCCAGCGAGGTGGGCCGGTCATGGCGGGCGAGCAGGCCGGGACTGGCGCAGGTGGCCTGCGGAAAGTGGCCCAGCGGCTTGGCCACCAGGTCGGCGGCGCCGGGTTCGCCGACCCTGAGCACGCAGTCGATGCCGTCATCGACCGGGTTGCTGAAGCGGTCGCTGCTGCCGAGTTCCAGGCTGGCCTGCGGGTAGCGCTGCAGGAAGTCCGGCAAGGCCGGAGCGAGCAGGGTACGTGCGATCCGCGCCGGCACCTCCACCCGCAGCTGTCCCCCGGGCACCCGATCCTGGCGGAACAGCACCTCGGTCTCGGCGGCATCGGCCAGCAGGCGGGCGCTGCGCTCGTACAGCAGCTCGCCCTCGCTGCTCAGGCGGATACGGCGGGTGGTGCGCTGGAACAGCGGCACGCCGAGGTGCTTCTCCAGCCGCTGCACCGCGCTGGAGACTGAGGACGTGGCCATGTCTAGCGCCAGCGCCGCACGGGTGAAGCTGCCGGTCTCGGCCACGCGCTGGAAGATCGTCAGGGTCTGCAGCAGGTCCATCGCGATTGTTCGATCTGATCGAAGGGATTTTTGGATTCTTGCCTGTTTATCCGAAAATTTCGACAGTACACACTGCAGGCTTCATCCAACGAGGGACCTGTCATGAGCAATGTGCATACCGTGAAGGACAAGGTGGTGCTGATCGCCGGTGGCGCCAAGAACCTGGGCGGCCTGCTGGCGCGCGACCTGGCCGGGCATGGCGCCGCGGCGGTGTCCATCCACTACAACAGCGACGCCAGCCGGGCCGATGCCGAGCAGACCGCGGCCGCGGTCCGCGCCGCCGGGGCCAAGGCCGCCATCTTCCAGGGCGACCTGACCGGCGCGGCGGCGGTGGAGAAGCTGTTCGCCGATACCCTGGCCGCGTTCGGCCGCATCGATATCGCGGTCAACACCGTGGGCAAGGTGCTGAAGAAGCCGATCGTCGAGACCGACGAGGCCGAGTACGACGAAATGGCGGCGGTGAACGCCAAGTCGGCGTTCTTCTTCCTGAAGGAGGCCGGCAAGCACGTCAGCGACAACGGCAAGGTGGTGACGCTGGTGACGTCGCTGTTGGGCGCGTTCACCCCGTTCTATGCCTCCTATGCCGGGACCAAGGCGCCGGTGGAGCATTTCACCCGCGCCGCGGCCAAGGAGTTCGGCGCGCGCGGCATCTCGGTCAACGCGGTCGGCCCGGGGCCGATGGACACGCCGTTCTTCTACGGACAGGAAGGCGCCGATGCCGTCGCCTACCACAAGACCGCGGCGGCGCTGTCGGCCTTCAGCAAGACCGGCCTGACCGACATCGAGGACGTGGTGCCGTTCATCCGCCACCTGGTCGGCGAAGGCTGGTGGATCACCGGGCAGACCATCCTGATCAACGGCGGCTATACCACCAAGTAAGGGCTGCCTGGTGCCGCCCGGCGTTGGAGGCGCGGGCGGCGCCCCCGGTCGCATGGCGAAGGCCGCCGGGCCTTCGTGCGTAGAATTGACCGATGAGCAGTGCGGCCGAAAGCAGCGAGTTGATCAAGGTGGTGGCCCTGCTGGGGGCCGCCGTGGCCATCGTGCCGGTGTTCCGGCGCCTGGGGCTGGGCTCGGTCCTCGGCTACCTCGCGGCGGGCCTGCTGATCGGTCCGTTCGGGCTGGGCTGGTTCTCCGATCCACAGGCGATCCTGCACGTGGCGGAACTGGGCGTGGTGATGTTCCTGTTCGTCATCGGGCTGGAAATGCGTCCGGCGCACCTGTGGAACCTGCGCCGCGAGATCTTCGGGCTGGGGACGCTGCAGATCGCCACGTGCACGGCCGCGCTGACGATGATCGGCCACCTGTTCGGCCTGCCGTGGCCGGTGGCCTTCGTCGGTGCGGCCGGCTTCGTGCTCACCTCCACCGCGGTGGTGATGCAGCTGCTGGCCGAGCGCGGCGAGGTGACGCTGCCGCAGGGCCAGAAGATCGTGGCGATCCTGCTGTTCGAGGACCTGCTGATCGTGCCGTTGCTGGTGGTCGTGGCGCTGATGTCGCCGATGGGCGGCCACGGCAGCGATGCGGTGCGCTGGCAGACGGTCGCGGTGGGCGTGGCGTGCATCGCCGGGCTGGTGATGGCCGGACGCTGGCTGCTCAATCCCATGTTCCGCCTGCTGGCACAGGCCAAGGCGCGCGAGGTGATGACCGCCGCGGCGCTGCTGGTGGTGCTGGGGGCGGCGCTGCTGATGCAGCTGGGCGGGCTGTCGATGGCGATGGGGGCGTTCCTGGCCGGCGTGCTGCTGTCCGGCTCCACCTTCCGCCACCAGATCGAGGCCGACATCGAGCCGTTCCGCGGCATCCTGCTAGGCCTGTTCTTCCTCGCGGTGGGCATGTCGCTGGACCTGGCGGTGGTGGCGCGCAGCTGGCCGTTGATCGTTTCCGGAGTGCTGGCGTTGATGGCCGGCAAGGCGGTGTGCATCTACCTGGTGGCGCGCCTGACCCGCAGCAGCCATCGCCAGGCGCTGGAGCGCGGCGTGCTGATGGCGCAGGGCGGCGAGTTCGCCTTCGTGCTGTTTTCCGCCGCGGCCACGGCCGGGGTCATCGATGCGCGGATCAATGCCAACCTGACCGCGATCGTGGTCCTGTCGATGGCGTTGACGCCGCTGTTCACGCTGCTGCTGGGACGCTTCCTGCCTGCGCGGA
>JAFADB010000117.1 GCA_023425225.1 Pseudomonadota bacterium | reverse complement strand
TACATCGAGATGTTCTACAACCCGATTCGCCGGCATAGTTTCGCCGGCGACCTGTCACCGGTAGAGTTTGAACGGCGCTACGCGCAAAGCGGCTCGTGAGTGTCTACAAAAATCTGGGCGGTCCAGGGTCGAAAGCGGACATTGGCATCCATCCCCGCACCGGGCCGCTCAAATGTCTCCTACCGGCCAGAAGCGGGCGTTCCACAGCCGCCGAGAATGCCATCTGCCCGCAAACGGACTTCGCTAGCAAGGCAAACCCCATTGCAGCGGACAACTTATGCCTACATTGACATCATAAGTTGTCCGAACCGGACAACTTATGCTTACAAGAACACAACTAGACGCAGGCAGACGTCGATGTGGTGGGCCCACCAGGATTCGAACCTGGAACCAAAGGATTATGAGTGTCGAATTAAATCAGTAAGTTACTGATTTACGGGCAAAGTATAGCGAAATCTTGAGAAGAAGAAATTACTTACCGGTCAGTAGTTTGGCGAAGGTTGGCGCATTCGCCAAAAACTGACAGGTGTACCGCTCGTGTACCGAAATCCGAAAGTGTCCTGAGCATGCAAACGATCATGACAATGGCTCCCAAGGATTGATGATAGACACGCCGGTCGGCTCGAAATCCACCACGTTCCGCGTCACCACCGACATGCCATGCACCAGTGCCGTCGCCGCGATGAGCGCATCACGCTCGCCACGTTTGTCGGGTACATGCAATGGAGCACAGCTTTGCGCCACCGCCGTGTCGATAGGCAAGGTGCGTTCGGCAAACTCGGGCAACACCTGCTGCTCCAGCCATGCACGCAACACGGCTCCCTGCGTAGCATCCTTGCGTTCAATCGACAGGACGCCAAGCTCCAGTTCCATGATGGTGATAGCCGAGATAAAGAGCTCGGCCGCATCCACGCTCTCGGTCCATGCCGCCACATTCGCGTTGGCCTTGCCGAGCCGTATCTTGCGCAGCTCAGACACGACGTTAGTATCAAGCACATACATCATGAAAGATCAGCCGGCCTGGCCCCAATCGACACACGCGGCGGATCGAATTCAGCGTCCACAACACCCGGCATCGCCAACGCATCGGCAATGTTGCGCCGCTGTTTGGTCAGCCGCTGATAGTCCTCGAAGCTCAATAGAACATGCGCAGGCTTGCCGCGATCGGTGATAAACACCGGGCCAGTCTTGGTCGCCTTCTTGGCCCGTGTCACGTCCTGATTAAGCTCTCGGCTGGATAGGGTAGTGATGCTCATTGGAACACCTCTCATCACATCTTGATGTAGATATGTTACTACATATACAACTTAAGGGGCGAACAAGAGCCTGTCTGCCCATCAGCCCTGCCGATTCAAGACGCATCTCGACGCGGATGGCATCTGCTTCCGACCCAAAGCGGGGACTTAGGCTGTCCCGCCTTCCCGAGGGCGCCGATCCGATGATCGCCTTCCTGGTGCAGGAAAAATCGCTGAGTCAATGCGCAGCGGTCGAGGTGTCCGGCGACATGTCGATCTGAGGGCATGCCGCACCCCGTTCATGGCCGGCCATCGCCGGGGTCGGACGACCACCGCGTGGCCGACAGCGCGTTGAGCAGCCGGTGCACCAGCGCAACCCAGGCCAGCATCAGCGCCACCGCGACCAACACTGACACCGCCCGGTAAACGGCGTTGCCGGCCAGGTCCTGGCCAGGGGTGAGCTGGCCGAACAGGATCGCCACGCTGGTGACGGCGGCAAAGCCATGCGCTGGCCCGGCGCGTTCGCGCACATGCTCGGCCGCGTACCACAGCAGCCCGACCAGCAAGGCACAGGCGGCCAACGGCCACTGCTCGATCTGATTGAGCAACGCCAGTTGCGCCAACAAGGCGCAGGCCACGCCGGCTGCCGTCCCCATCATGCGCCGACGCCCGGCATGCCAGATCGCGTCGCGGCTCAACGCCAGCAGCACCAGCACCGTGGCGATCTGCGCACCATAGGAATCCTCCAGATCCAGCACTTGGAAAGCCACGAACGACGCCGTGGCCCCGGCAGCGCCGAGCAACACGACGTGCCGGCGCTGACGCGGCGGATGCGCCGGCGGCGCGGGCAAGACGCGCGCTTGCACATCCGGAAACACGGCATAGACGATCGCTGCGATCGGCACGCACAGCGCCGTCGCCCTGCCCTGCGCCCAGAACAGGTCTTCCCAGGACACGTCCGGATAGCTGCCCAGGTGCAGCACACCACTGCCGATGACCAGCGCCATCGCCCCCATCAGGAACATCCGCGGCGCGGTCATGATCCGGAAGCAGGCGGCGGCATAGCCGAATACGCACACCGTCATCGCCACCGGCGACGCGGCCAACAGGCCTAGCATGGCGCCGGCCGCCGCCAGCGCCAGCGCGCCCGCGGCCAGGAACTGCAACGCCACATGGCGGTTGAACACCGGCACCAGCCCCATCAGCACCAACGGATACACCGCGTAATAGGCGGCCGAGGGCCAGGCCAGCAGCGTCGCCAGCGACCAGCCGGCCAGGCTGCCGGCGACCATCCGGCAGCTCTGCCGCCAGCCGTTGCCGTCCAGCGCGTGGACCGGCTCAATAGACATAGGCCACCCAACTGGCCAGCCGGATCTGCACCCTTGCCAGCAGCGCAGCCAGGCCACCGGCAGGCACCAACTGCACCGTGGCGCGCGCGCCGCTGGGCAGGTGCGGTGCTTGATCCAGGCGCAGGTTGACGCGCATGCGCTCAGCGCGACGAATCCAGCGGTCGGTCTCCACGGTTTCCACCAGCGCGCCGTCGGCGTCGAGCTGGCCCTGGGCAATGCCGGCGTCGACCGATGCCACACGGCCGACGTACACCTGCCCCGGGCGGCCGTCGAAGACGACCAGCGCCCGATCGCCCACGTGCACGCGGGCCAGGGTCTTCTCGCGGAAATCGGCGGCGACCACCGGATTGCGCCCGACCAATGCCAGCACCGACTGTCCGGCCTGCGCGTAGTCGCCCGGCCGCAGTTGCAGGTTGGCGACCACGCCGTCCTGCGGCGCCCGCACCTCGGTGCGGTCGAGGTCGCGCCGGGCCATGTCCAGGCCGTTGCGCGCGGTGCGCAGCGCCAGGTTGGCCTCGCCCGGCGCCACGCGCTGCACCCGCGCGGCCTGCAGTTGGG
>JAFADB010000109.1 GCA_023425225.1 Pseudomonadota bacterium | reverse complement strand
TGCGCGCGAGCACCCAGACGCCGGGCGCGGCGATGCGCGCCAGCCAGCCCATCGGCGTGGCGACGATGCCGGCGATGGTCTCCGGCCGGGTGATGGCCAGGCGCTTGGGCACCAGCTCGCCGAAGATAAGCGTCAGGAAGGTGATCAGCGCGACCGCGGCGGTCTTGCCGATGCCGTCCGCATACGGCGCCAGCGACGGCGCCAGCGCGGAGATCCAGCCGGAGAACACCAGGCCGATCGCCTCACCGCCGAACAGGCCGGTCAGTACGCCGATCAGGGTGATGCCGATTTGCACCGTGGACAGGAAGTTGTCCGGCTTCTCGGCCAGCTTGAGCGCGTTGGCGGCGCGCTTGCTGCTGTGGGCCATCTGCTTGAGACGGCTCTTGCGCGAGGTCATCACCGACATCTCCGACATGGCGAAGAAGCCGTTGAGCACGATCAGGGCAAGGACGATGAAGAACTCAAGCACCGGCACGACTCCCGTGCGAGAGCAGGAGGGCGGTGGTGTTCAGGCTGCCGGGCAGCAGGGCCGGGCAACTGGGGGGAGGTTTGGCGGATTCGTCCATAAGGTGCGCACGGTGGCGCCGCGACATGTTAGCAAAAACCGCGTGGCTGGTCGCGAACGCCCGGCAACCGGCCCCTGCGGAGGGGATGGATACCCAAGCCAGTCATCAAACCGTCATAATTCCGCCCCGGTGCCGTCCTCCCCGCGACGGCTGGACAGGCTTTACATGTTTTCGTTGCAGACCATCTTCGGCTCCGGCAAGCAGTTCTACACCCTGCTCGACGAAGCGGCCGATGCCGCCTACGACAGCGCCAGGGCGCTGCACGCGATGATGCGCGACTCCGATCGCCAACCCGCACTGGATGCCTTCAAGCTGGCGCGCCTGCGCGAGCGCGCGGCCTCGGACAAGATCAGCCAGGCGCTGGTTGACAGTTTCATGACCCCGATCGAGCGCGAGGACATCGAGGCGCTGGGCTCGGCGCTGTACAAGATCCCCAAGCAGGTGGAGAAGTTCGCCGACCGCTACTCGCTGGCCACCAAGCACCTGGAGCACATCGATTTCGCCCCGCGCGCGGCGATGCTGGAGCAGGCCGCCGGGGTGGTGGTGGAGATGGTCAAGGACCTGCGCCACATGAACCTGGACCGGATGACCGCGCTCAACGAGAAGCTGCGCGCGATCGAGAACGAGGCCGACCGGCTGATGCTGGAGCTGTACCGCGACATCTATTCCGGTCGCCTGGACAACCTGCAGATGTTCCTGCTCAAGGAGTTCTTCGAAATCCTGGAGAAGGCCATCGACCGCTGCCGCGAGGCCGGCGTGGTGGCGTACCAGATCGTGCTCAAGAACTCCTGATGGACATGGTGCGTATTTCTTGCCGCTCCGGCCGCGGAGCGCGCGGCGGCGCCCGCGCCGGTGTCTCCGGACCGTCCCTGCAGGTCCCCGCCGGCGTCGCCGGGGGGCGGACCGTTTCGCCCGCATCGGGGAGGCCGCGATGCTGACCCTGGTCATCGTGGTGGTCCTGGCCGCGCTGGTGTTCGAGTTCATCAACGGCTTCCACGACACCGCCAACTCCATCGCCACCGTGGTCGCCACCAAGGTGCTGTCGCCGGGCTGGGCGGTGATCCTGGCCGCGGGCATGAACCTGGTCGGTGCGCTGACCGGTACCGCGGTGGCGCTGACCATCGCCTCCGGGCTGCTCAATACCGACGTGGTCGACGCCACCCCGCAGGTGATCCTGTGCGCGCTGCTGGGCGGCATCATCTGGAACCTCATCACCTGGTGGAAGGGCCTGCCGTCCTCGTCCTCGCATGCGCTGATCGGCGGCCTGTGCGGCGCCGGCCTGGCGGCCGCGCACAACAACTGGGACGCGCTGATCTGGTCGGAGAACATCGGCAACTGGGCCAAGAACAAGGGCCTGCTGTGGAAGGTGTTCCTGCCGATGATCACCTCGCCGATCGCCGGCTTCATCCTCGGCGTGATCGTGATGCTGCTGCTGTGGGCGATCATCGCCGCCATGGCCAGGATCGGCGGGCCGATCGGCCGTCTGTCGCGCCCGCGCTGGGTCAATGCCTTCTTCGGCAAGGCGCAGATCGCCTCGGCCGCCTACATGGGCTACGCCCACGGCCACAACGACGCGCAGAAGACCATGGGAATCATCGCCATGACCCTGATCGGCGCCGAGTCGGTGGGCGCGCTCGACGCGCTGCCGGGCTGGCTGTGGTTCCTGCATCCGGCTGCGCATGATGCGGGCGGCATCCCGATGTGGATCGTGCTGACCTGCGCGCTGGTGATGGCCGCCGGCACCGCCTCCGGCGGCTGGAAGATCATCAAGACGCTGGGCCACAAGATGGTCAAGCTGCATCCGATCCACGGCTTCGCGGCCGAGACCAGCTCGGCGACCATCCTCACCGTCGCCGCGCACTTCGGCATGCCGGTGTCCACCACCCACAGCATCTCCACCGCGATCATGGGCGTGGGCTTTGCCAAGAATCCGCGCTCGCTGCGCCTGGGCGTGATCGAGCGCATCGTCTGGGCGTGGATCCTGACGATCCCGGCCGCCGGCGCGGTGGCCTACCTGATCCTGCGCCTGTTCGAGCTGTTCGGCTGGACCTGAGCCGGCATGTGACGCGAGGAATCGAGCGGCGATTCATCCAGGGAAGCGAGCTGTAGGTGCAGGAGCGACTTCAGTCGCCATGGAACGCTACTGACAACCTGCTCCTTGAAGCAAAAGCTTCCGTCCGCTGTTACCCCCTCCCTTGCGAAGCAGGGGAGGGCTGGGGAGGGGGGGCGTTGCCGTTGCGCGCCATGGGGAACCCGCGGCATCGGTAAGACCCCATCGCGACCGAAGCCGCTCCTGCAGGTTGTTCCTGTCGTGCTGCCGTCTTGCTGCGGCGCCGTTTTATTACCGTCGCCACGGCTGGGGAGTAACCAACAGCCGCGATCAGACCTCCAGCGAGGCCAGATCGCCCTTGGTCTCCAGCCACTGCCTGCGGTCGCCGGCGCGCTTCTTGGCCAGCAGCATGTCCATCAGCGAGCGGGTCTGCTCGGTGTCGTCGTCCACCGTCAGCTGCACCAGGCGGCGGGTATCGGGGTGGATGGTTGATTCGCGCAGCTGCTGCGGGTTCATCTCGCCCAAGCCCTTGAAGCGGGTCACGCTGACCTGGCCCTTGAGCTTGTCGCGCTGGATCTTCTCCAGGATGGCGCGCTTCTCGTCCTCGTCCAGCGCGTAGAACACCTGCTTGCCCACGTCCACGCGGAACAGCGGCGGCATCGCCACGAACACGTGCCCGGCCGACACCAGCGACGGGAAGTGGCGCAGGAACAGCGCCGACAGCAGGGTGGCGATGTGCAGCCCGTCGGAGTCGGCGTCGGCCAGCACCACGATCTTGCCGTAGCGCAGGCCGGTGATGTCGTCCTTGCCCGGGTCGCAGCCGATGGCGATGGCCAGGTTGTGCACTTCCTCCGAGGCCAGCACGCTGCCGGACGCCACTTCCCAGGTGTTGAGGATCTTGCCGCGCAGCGGCAGGATCGCCTGGAAGTCCTTGTCGCGCGCCTGCTTGGCCGAGCCGCCGGCCGAGTCGCCCTCCACCAGGAACAGCTCGGTGCGCGACAGGTCCTGGCTGATGCAATCAGCCAGCTTGCCGGGCAGGGCGGGGCCGGAGGTGACCTTCTTGCGGGTGATCTGCTTCTCGGTCTTGAGGCGGGCGCTGGCGCGGTCGATGGCGATCTGCGCGATCCTCTCGCCGACCTCCACGTTCTGGTTCAGCCACAGGCTGAAGGCGTCGTGCGCGGCACCCTCGACGAAGCCGGCGGCCTGGCGCGAGGACAGCCGCTCCTTGGTCTGGCCGGAGAACTGCGGGTCGGCCAGCTTCAGGCTGAGCACGAAGGCGACGCGGTCCCACACGTCCTCCGGCGCCAGCTTGACCCCGCGCGGCAGCAGGTTGCGGAAGTCGCAGAACTCGCGCAGCGCATCGGTCAGGCCGCTGCGCAGGCCGTTGACGTGGGTGCCGTGCTGGGCGGTCGGGATCAGGTTGACGTAGCTTTCCTGCACCAGCTCGCCGTCGGGCACCCAGGCCACCGCCCAGTCGACGATCTCGTTCTCCTTCTTCTGGTTGCCGACGAACAGGCCGGCCGGCAGCAGCTCGCGGCCTTCCATCTCGCCCTTGAGGTAGTCGGACAGGCCGTCCTCGTAGTGCCAGCTGTCCTGCTCGCCGGTGGCCTCGTCGGTCAGCTTGACGGTCAGGCCCGGGCACAGCACCGCCTTGGCGCGCAGCAGGTGGCGCAGCGCGCGCACGTTGTACTTCGGCGTATCGAAGTACTTGGGGTCGGCCCAGAAGCGCAGCCGGGTGCCGGTGTTCTTCCTGCCGACGCTGCCGACGATCTCCAGCGGCGAGGCGGCATCGCCGTCGCGGAACTCCATCCGGTACTCGTTGCCGTCGCGCTTGATGAACAGTTCGACCTTGGTCGACAGCGCGTTGACCACGCTGACACCGACGCCGTGCAGGCCGCCGCTGAAGGTGTAGTTGCGGTTGTTGAACTTGCCGCCGGCGTGCAGGCGGGTGAGGATCAGCTCCACGCCGGGGATCTTCTCCTCCGGGTGGATGTCCACCGGCATGCCGCGGCCGTCGTCGGACACCTCGCAGCTGCCGTCCTTGAACAGCGTGACCTCGATCTGCCGCGCGTGTCCGGCCAGCGCCTCGTCCACCGCGTTGTCGATGACTTCCTGCGCCAGGTGGTTGGGGCGCGTGGTGTCGGTGTACATGCCGGGGCGGCGTTTGACCGGGTCCAGGCCGGAGAGGACTTCGATGTCTGCAGCGTTGTAGCGGGCGTTCATTCGACTCTTTGGGAATACGTGCGAAGCGACGCGCAAGTGTGCGGGTTGGATGGATTTTTTGCACGCCACTTGCCGCCGCCAGCCGCTCCCACCGCCTGTTCAGGCCGCAGGCGGGCGTGTCCGGCTAGGCTTTGCCGCTGGAAAAGCCGGGATCGCCCGGCCGATTCGCGGCAAACCCGGAACCACCCGGAAGGAGTAGTGTCATGAAACTTCGCAATCTGATCGCATTGGCAGCGGCCGCCACCGCCGTCGTCGCCATCCCCATGGCCATGGCGCAGAAGGCGCAGACCTCCGACGCGCAGCAGTCCGGCCAGCAGGCCAACCTCGAGGCCAAGGCGCAATCCGAGGCCGACCAGCGCGCCAAGCGCCGTGCGGCGGCCGCCGCCGAGAAGGAGAAGGCCCTCAAGAGCGGCAAGCTGTCGCAGCGCGAAGAGGAAGAAGAAGGGAAAGATTCGCGCCGCTGAGCGATAATGCGCGCTGAATCCCAGGGACGCCCCGGCGCAGGTCGGGGCGTCCTGCTTTTTGCGGGTCCCCCACAGGGGCGCGGCACATCCCAGTGCCGGGGACCTTTCTTGCGGCCGGCCGCGGTGCTTGGGCATCGGGCCGGCAACCGTTAAACTATGGCTTTCCAGGAGGAGCCATGACCCCCCTGATCTTCGTAACCGGCGGCGTAGTGTCCTCGCTCGGCAAGGGCATCGCTGCCGCATCGCTGGCGTCCATCCTCGAAGCACGTGGCCTGAAGGTCACGATGATGAAGCTGGACCCCTACATCAACGTGGACCCGGGCACGATGAGCCCGTTCCAGCACGGCGAGGTCTACGTCACCGACGACGGCGCCGAGACCGACCTGGACCTGGGCCACTACGAGCGCTTCGTGCGCACGCGCCTGAGCCGCAAGAACTCGGTCACCACCGGCCGCATCTACGAGAACGTGATCCGCAAGGAGCGCCGCGGCGACTACCTTGGCGCCACCGTGCAGGTGATCCCGCACATCACCGACGAGATCCGCCGCTGCATCGACGAGGCCACGGAAGGTTACGACGTGGCGCTGGTGGAGATCGGCGGCACCGTCGGCGACATCGAGTCGCTGCCGTTCCTGGAGGCGATCCGCCAGGTGCGCACCGAGCGCGGCGCCGAGAAGGCGCTGTTCATGCACCTGACGCTGGTGCCGTTCATCGCCGCCGCCGGCGAGCTGAAAACCAAGCCGACCCAGCACTCGGTCAAGGAGCTGCGTTCCATCGGCATCCAGCCGGACGTGCTGATATGCCGTTCCGAGCAGGCCATCCCCGATTCGGAGCGGCGCAAGATCGCGCTGTTCACCAACGTGCCCGAGCGCGCGGTGATCAGCGCCGCCGACGTCGACGTGCTGTACCGGATGCCGCTGGAGCTGCACAGCCAGCGCCTGGACGAGATCGTCATCGACCAGCTGCGCCTGCGCGACAAGGTCGGCCCGGCCGACCTGTCCGAGTGGGAGGCGGTGGTGGACGCGGTGCGGCATCCGCTGGACGAGGTCACCATCGCCGTGGTCGGCAAGTACGTCGACCACCAGGACGCCTACAAGTCGGTCGGCGAGGCGCTCAAGCACGGCGGCCTGCGCCAGCGCGCCCGGGTCAACCTGCGCTGGCTGGAGGCGCAGGACCTGGAAGGCACCGACATGTCGGCGCTGGCCGGCGTCGACGGCATCCTGGTCCCGGGCGGTTTCGGCGACCGCGGCTTCGAGGGCAAGGTGCTCACCTCGCAGTACGCGCGCGAGCACAAGGTGCCGTATTTCGGCATCTGCTACGGCATGCAGGCGGCGGTGGTGGACTACGCCCGCCACGTGGCCGGCCTGGAAGGCGCCAACAGCACCGAGAACGACCGCCAGTCGCCGCACCCGGTGATCGGCCTTATCACCGAATGGCGCACCGCCAGCGGCGAGGTGGAGAAGCGTGACGAGAAGTCCGACCTCGGCGGCACCATGCGCCTGGGCCTGCAGGAACAGCGGCTCAAGCCCGGCACCCTGGCGCGCGAGCTGTACGGCAAGGAGGTGGTGGCCGAGCGCCATCGCCATCGCTACGAGTTCAACAACCGCTACCGCACCCAGCTGGAGGATGCCGGGCTGGTGATCGCCGCCAAGTCGATGGACGACACCCTGGTGGAGATGATCGAGCTGCCGCGCGAGGTGCACCCGTGGTTCCTGGCCTGCCAGGCGCACCCGGAGTTCCTGTCCACGCCGCGCGAGGGCCATCCGCTGTTCGTCGGCTTCATCCGTGCCGCGCGCGAGCGCAAGGCCGGCGGCAAGCTGCTCAAGGAGGCACGCGCATGAAGCTGTGCGGATTCGAGGTCGGCCTGGACCGTCCGTTGTTCCTGATCGCCGGGCCGTGCGTGATCGAGTCGATGCAGCTGCAGCTCGATGTCGCCGGCCGGCTCAAGGAGATCACCGGCAGGCTCGGGGTCAACTTCATCTTCAAGTCCAGCTTCGACAAGGCCAACCGGACCTCGGTCAACAGCTTCCGCGGCCCCGGCCTGGAAGAGGGGCTGAAGGTGCTGGAGGCGGTGAAGCGGCAGATCGGCGTGCCGGTGCTGACCGACGTGCACGAGTACACGCCGATGAACGAGGTCGCCGCGGTGGTCGACGTGCTGCAGACCCCGGCGTTCCTGGTGCGGCAGACCGATTTCATCCGCAACGTCTGCGCCGCCGGCAAGCCGGTCAACATCAAGAAGGGCCAGTTCCTGTCGCCGTGGGACATGAAGCCGGTGGTCGAGAAGGCCAGATCCACCGGCAACGAGCAGATCATGGTCTGCGAGCGCGGCGCCAGCTTCGGCTACAACAACCTGGTCAGCGACATGCGCTCGCTGGCGGTGATGCGCGACACCGGCTGCCCGGTGGTGTTCGACGCCACCCACTCGGTGCAGTTGCCGGGCGGGCAGGGCAGCAGTTCCGGCGGCCAGCGCGAGTTCGTGCCGGTGCTGGCGCGCGCGGCGGTGGCGGTGGGCGTGTCCGGCGTGTTCGCCGAGACCCATCCCGACCCTGCCAAGGCGCTGTCCGACGGCCCCAATGCCTGGCCGCTGGACCGCATGGAACAGCTGCTGGAAACGCTGATGGAGCTGGATGCGGTGACCAAGAAGCACGGTTTCCCAGAGGCGGACTTCCACGCATGAGGGCCGGCGAGGTGCCTCCGCCGGCGCGTGTATTCTGGCTGGAGCGGCGCCAGCTCCTGGCCTGTCTGGCCTTGGCCTGTGCAGGTTTCCTGGCCGCGCGCGGTTGGCTGCTGCCGCGCTGGATCGAGCGCGCGGAAGCCGGCAAGGTCTCCATTGCCGGCGCCATGAATGGGGCGATGTCCGACATCGCCGGCATCGTGCTGGCCTGCCTGGGCACCGGGCTGCTGGCCTGCAACTTCTATAACCGTATTCGTCACGAGCGCCAGCGCCGCGCCGACGCGGCACGGCGGGAGATCGCTTTCGTGACCTCGCTCGGCAACAGCCGGTATTCCCCCCTCCAACCGAACGATCCATCAGGACCACGATGACCCAGATCGCCAAAATCCACGCGCGCGAAATCCTCGACAGCCGCGGCAATCCCACGCTCGAAGCCGAAGTCACCCTGGAAGACGGTTCGTTTGGCCGCGCGGCCGTTCCGTCCGGCGCCTCCACCGGCACCAAGGAAGCGGTGGAACTGCGCGACGGCGACAAGACCCGCTACGGCGGCAAGGGCGTGCTCAAGGCCGTGGCCAACGTCAACGGCCCGATCGCCGAGGCCCTGCGCGGCTTCGATGCGGCCGACCAGGAAGGCCTGGACCGCCGGCTGATCGATCTGGACGGCACCGAGAACAAGGGTCGGCTGGGCGCCAACGCGCTGCTCGGCGTCTCGCTGGCCAACGCCCACGCGGTGGCGGCGTCGAAGAAGCAGCCGCTGTGGCAGCACCTGTCCGATACCGCCGAGGCCGACGTGCGGTTGCCGGTGCCGATGATGAACATCATCAACGGCGGCGCGCATGCCGACAACAACGTCGACTTCCAGGAGTTCATGGTGCTGCCGGTGGGCTTCACCTCGTTCTCCGAGGCGCTGCGCGCCGGCGCCGAGATCTTCCATTCGCTCAAGTCGGTGCTCAAGGGCCACGGCCTGAGCACCGCGGTCGGCGACGAGGGCGGCTTCGCCCCGGATTTCCGTTCCAACGTGGAAGCACTGGATACCATCCTCGAGGCCATCGGCAAGGCCGGCTACACCGCCGGCGAGGACATCCTGCTGGGCCTGGACGTCGCCTCGTCCGAGTTCTACGACAACGGCAAGTACAACCTGGTGGGCGAGAACAAGCGCCTGACCAGCGAGCAGTTCGTCGATTTCCTCGCCGACTGGACCGCGCAGTACCCGATCATCACCATCGAGGACGGCCTGGCCGAGGACGACTGGGCCGGCTGGAAACTGCTGACCGAGCGGCTGGGCAGGAAGGTGCAGCTGGTCGGCGACGACCTGTTCGTCACCAACCCCAAGATCCTCAAGGAAGGCATCGAGTCCGGCACCGCCAACGCGATCCTGATCAAGGTCAACCAGATCGGCACCCTGACCGAGACGCTGGAAGCCATCGCCATGGCCCATCACGCCAACTACGCGGCCATCGTCTCGCATCGTTCGGGCGAGACCGAGGACACCACCATCGCCGACATCGCCGTGGCCACCACCGCCACCCAGATCAAGACCGGCTCGCTGTGCCGCAGCGATCGCGTGGCCAAGTACAACCAGCTGCTGCGCATCGAGGAGGCGTTGGGCGACGGTGCCCGCTATGCCGGCCGCGACGCGTTCGTCTCGCTGAAGAAGTAAGCGGCCGCGATGCGCAACTGGCGCTGGATCCTGCTGGTGCTGGCCGCGCTGCTGGCGTGGCTGCAGTACCGCTTCTGGTTCGGAGTCGGCAATTCGGGCGAGGTGATGATGCTCGAAAGCCAGGTGCAGCATCAGCAGCGCGACAACGACGGCCTGCGCCAGCGCAACGCGGCGCTGGCCGCCGAAGTGAAGGACCTGAAGGAAGGCGAGGCGGCGATCGAGGAGCGCGCGCGCAGCGAGCTGGGGATGATCAAGCCCGGCGAGAAGTTCTACCGCGTGGTCGAGGATGCGCCGGTCGCCGCGCCGCGGCCGGCGCCGGGCCAGCCGCAACCGCTCGGCGAACGGGAGCAGCCCTGATGGCCTCGGTCTGGGCGGTGGTGCCGGCCGCCGGCCGCGGCACCCGCTTCGGCGGCCCGCAGCCCAAGCAGTACCTGCCGGCGGGCGGCCAGCCGCTGATCGCGCATGCGCTGCAGGCGCTGCTGTCGCACCCGGCGGTCGCCGGCGCGATGGTGGCGGTCTGCGCCGACGATGCCGACTGGCCCGGCTGGCAGCAACTGGACGGCAAGCCGGTGGCGACCTGCATCGGCGGCGACACCCGTGCCGCCTCGGTGCTGGCGGCACTGGCGGCGCTGCCCGACAGCGTGCGTGCCGACGACTTCGTGCTGGTGCACGATGCCGCCCGGCCCAATCTCGGTGCCGCCGACCTCTCGCGCCTGCTCGAGGTCGGACGTGCCGATCCGGTCGGGGCGATCCTGGCGGCGCCGGTGCGCGACACCCTCAAGCGTGCCGGCGCCGACGGCGGCATCGACGCCACCGAGCCGCGCGAGCGGCTGTGGCGGGCGCTGACCCCGCAGCTGTTCCGTCGCCACCAGTTGCAGCGGGCGCTGGCGCAGGCCGCGCAGGCCGGCGTGGAAGTCACCGACGAATCGATGGCGATGGAGCGGCTGGGGCTGCGGCCGCTGCTGGTGGAAGGGGCCGAGGACAACTTCAAGGTCACCACGCCGGCGGATCTGGCGCGCTTCGAATTCATACTTTCGCAACGGGCACCATAGCGGCATCGCCCGCGCAGCGGCCCGTGCCGCATGGATCACGGCCTGTCGCGGCCCGGCAACAACCTGAGGAACCTACATGCACGATTTCCGTATCGGCCAGGGCTTCGACGTGCACGCCTTCGGCGACGGCGACCATCTCATGCTCGGCGGCATCCGCGTCGCCCACGACCGCGGCGTGCTGGCGCACAGCGACGGCGACGTGGTCATCCATGCGCTGTGCGACGCGCTGCTCGGCGCACTGGCGCTGGGCGACATCGGCCAACACTTCCCGCCGTCCGATCCGCGCTGGAAGGGCGCCGACAGCGCGCGCTTCCTGCAGCATTGCGACCGGCTGCTGCGCGAGCGCGGCTGGCGGCTGGGCAATGCCGACGTCACCGTGATCTGCGAGCGGCCCAAGGTCGGCCCGCACGCGACGGCCATGCGCGAGCGCCTGGCGCAGCTGTTGGGCGTGGAGCTGGAGCGCATCAGCGTCAAGGCCACCACCAGCGAGAAGCTCGGCTTCACCGGCCGCGGCGAGGGCATCGCCGCGCAGGCCGCGGTATTGCTGGTGAAGGCATGAACGGCGCGGACGCCGCACAGCTGCCGCGTGCCTTCGGTGCGGCCGTACTGCGTGCCCGCATGCGCAGCACGCCGGAGGATTTCCAGGTCGACGAGCTGCCCGCCTTCGAGCCGACCGGCGAGGGCGAACACCTGCTGCTGACGCTGCGCAAGCGCGGCATGAACACCGGCTTCGTCGCCAAGCG
>JAFADB010000079.1 GCA_023425225.1 Pseudomonadota bacterium | reverse complement strand
AGCCCCGGGGACGGCCACCAATGCCCGACAGGCATCCATCGCGCCCTGAACGAAAGGGATCCAATGTCATGAGCCTTCCCCCGCTGCATTTCGACGCGACCGAGCAGGCGCTGCAGCACCTCATCGGCGACATGAACACGGCAGGCTACGCCGTCGTGCAGGACTTCATCGACAGCGACACCCTGCGCTCGCTGCAGGCCTACGTCAGGGACAGGGTCGCCGAGGCCGGCGGCGAGTACGTCGCCCCCACCGGCGCCCCTGCGCTGCTCGGCTCCGGGCTCGACGAGATCGGCCGCGCCCCGGCTTTCCTGGGCCTGCTCGCGGCCCTGTACGAGAAGGATCGCGGGAACCGCCCGCAGCCTCCGTATCCGCACCAGGTACTGCGCTGCCTGTCCGGTGCAACCGGCGTACCGCATTCGTACCTGTTCCACTTCGATTCCTTCGTCGTCACCGCCCTGCTGCCGATCGAGATCCCCGCCAGCGGCCGCAGCGGCGACCTGATCATGTGGCCCAATCTCCGGCCGGTGCGCAGCAGCTACTTCGGCAACCTGGTCGACAAGCTGCTGCTGGACAACATGGTCACGCAGTGGCTGCTGCGCCGGCTGTGGCAAAGCACCGCCATGGGATTCACCCGCATCAAGATGATCCCCGGCAACCTCTACCTGTTCTGGGGCTACCGCTCGCTGCACGCCAACGAACCCTGCGACACCGACAAGATCCGCGCCACCGCACTGTTCCACCTCGGCGATCCCCATGCGCAAAGCAACCTCGCACGGCGTCTGCGGCGGGCGCGCCAGCCGCAGCATTGAAGCGAAGCGGCAGCATTGAAGCGAAATGGTGCTCATGGAGCATCGCCGCCGGGTTGCCACGAGCCCGTCGCCGCCGGCATGCAGCTGCCGCATCCAGCGCGCATCGGGTGCACACGCGTAGATGCGCGCACGCATCCAAGGCTCGGAGAAACGTGCGAACCCCACTCGGCGCCGGCCCACGCCTCGCGGATGGCCGGGCATCGCGACAGCATCAGGCCAGGACGCACGTTGTCGGCGGCGCCCGCGGGTAATCCACAAAAGAAAACGGCGACCTCGTTGCCGAGATCGCCGTTTGGTCTGCTGCATCTGCATCGCAGATAAATGTGGTAGCGGGGGCAGGATTTGAACCTGCGACCTTCGGGTTATGAGCCCGACGAGCTGCCAGACTGCTCCACCCCGCAGCAGAGAAAGAGATTATCACGATTCAGGCGCTCGATTGCAAGCCTTGAATCGATTTTCGTCATTGGATCACGACAGCTGCGAGAACGCCTGCTGGCACCAGGCGACGATGCTGTTGAGGAACAACGGCGACACCAGCAGCAGCAGCGCGTTGACGCTCAGCACGATGCCCAGCAGCCGGTCGTTGTTGGCCGGCAGCGGCTCGCCCACCGGCTCGTCGAAGTACATGACCTTGACCACGCGCAGGTAGTAGAACGCACCCACCACCGCACACACCACGCCCAGGATCGCCAGCCACAGCATGCCGCCACTGATCGCCGCGCCCAGCACCGCCAGCTTGGTCCAGAAGCCGAGGAACGGCGGCACGCCGGCCAGCGACATCATGATCACCAGCACCAGGCCCGCCATCCACGGATTGCGCGCGTTCAGGCCCTTGAAGTCGTCGATGTTCTCGGCCTCGAAGCCACCGCGCGACAGCGCGATGATCGCGCCGAACGAGGCGGTGGACATCAGCGCATAGCCGATGGCATAGAACAGCGCGGCGGAGAAGCCCTCCTGACCGCCGCCGGCCACGCCCAGCAGCAGGAAGCCGATGTGCGAGACCGTCGAGTAGGCCAGCATGCGCTTGAGGTTGCTCTGCGCCACCGCCATCAGGTTGCCGACCACCAGCGACAGCGCCGCCAGCCCGCCGATCAGCCAGTGCCACTGCTCGGAAAGCGGGCCCACGCCCACTTCCAGCAGCCGGTAGGCCATGCCGAACGCGGCCAGCTTGGGCGCCGAGCTGATGAACAGCGCCACCGGGGCCGGTGCGCCCTGGTAGACGTCCGGCAGCCACATGTGGAACGGCGCGGCACCGAGCTTGAAGGCCACGCCGGCGATTATGAAGATCGTGCCGGTCAGCAACAGCGTGCGCTCGGACGAGTCGGCGATGGCATCGTGGATGCCGGCCAGGCTGAGCGTGCCGGTGGCGCCGTAGATCAGCGACATGCCGTACAGCAGCAGGCCCGAGGCCAGCGAGCCGAGCACGATGTACTTCATCGCCGCCTCGGTCGCCAGGCGGTTGTCGCGGTTGCAGGCCACCAGCGCATACGAGCACAGCGCCAGCAGTTCCAGTCCCAGGTAGGCCATCAGCAGGTTGCCGGCCGAGACCAGCACCATCATGCCGGCGGTGGCGAACAGCACCAGCACCGGGACCTCGCCCCGGTACAGGTCGCGCTCGCGCAGGTAGCTCCAGCCGTAGACCAGGGTCAGGCCGCTGAGCAGCACGATGACGGTCTTCATCACGTCGGCGGCGGCATCGCGCACGAACATGCCGTGGAAGACCTCGCCCTGCCCGCCGGTGCCGGTCAGCAGCAGGACGAAAGCCGCGGCGAGGATCGCCACCGACAGCACATGCGTCCACAGCTTGTGCTTCTGGCTGATGAACAGGTCCAGGATCAGCAGTGCGAATGCACCGCCGATCACCACCAGCTCGGGTGCGAGCGGTGCGATATCGGCGGCGGTCAACGGCAGGGACGTCGGCGTGGTCATCATCAAATCCTGGAGATCAATACGTTCGCGGCGATCACAGCTTGCTGACCGCGATCTGCGACACCAGCTTGGCGATCGACGGTTCCATCAGGTCGGTCAGCGGCTTGGGATAGAAGCCCAGTACCAGCACGCCGACGGCGAACACGCCCAGCACCAGCACTTCACGCCCGTTGAGGTCCTTGAGCGCGGCCACGTGGGCGTTGGCCACCTCGCCGAAGAACACCCGCTTGTACAGCCACAGCGTGTAGGCCGCGCCGATGATCAGCGTGGTGGCCGCACCCAGCGCCACCAGCGGATGCTTCTGGAAGCTGGCCAGGATGACCATGAACTCGCCGACGAAGCCGCTGGTGCCCGGCAGGCCCGCGTTGGCCATGAAGAACAGCATGGCGAAGGTGGCGAACCACGGCATCACGTTGGCCACACCGCCGTAGTCGGCGATGCGGCGGGTATGCATGCGGTCGTACAGCACGCCGACGCAGGAGAACATCGCGCCGGAGACGAAGCCGTGCGAGATCATCTGCACCATCGTGCCCTGCAGGCCCAGGCGGGCGGCGTCGATGCTGCCGTAGTCGCGCACCAGGGTGAAGGCGATGAAGCAGCCCAGGGTGACGAAGCCCATGTGCGCGATCGACGAATAGGCGATCAGCTTCTTCATGTCGCTCTGCACCAGCGCCACCAGGCCGACGTAGATCACCGCGATCAGCGACAGCGCGATCACCAGCCAGGCGAAGTCGTGGCTGGCGTCGGGCACGATCGGCAGGTTGAAGCGCAGGAAGCCGTAGCCGCCGATCTTCAGCGCGATCGCCGCGAGGATCACCGAGCCGGCGGTCGGCGCCTCCACGTGCGCGTCCGGCAGCCAGGTGTGCACCGGGAACATCGGCACCTTGACCGCGAAGGCGATCAGGAAGGCGAAGAACAGCCAGGTCTGCTCGCGCGCGGTCAGCTGCAGCGCGTACAGGTCGGCCAGCTGGAAGCTGCCGCCCTTCAGGTACAGATAGATCAGCCCGACCAGCATGAACAGCGAACCGAGGAAGGTGTAGAGGAAGAACTTCAGCGCCGCATAGATGCGCCGCGGGCCGCCCCACACGCCGATGATCAGGAACATCGGCACCAGCATCGCCTCGAAGAACACGTAGAACAGCATCGCATCGGTGGCGGCGAAGATGCCCACCGTCACGCCTTCCAGGATCAGGAACGAGGCCACGTACTGGTTGACCCGCTTCTGGATCGCGCTCCAGGCGCCGATCAGCGCCAGCACCGTCACCAGCGTGGTCAGCACGATCAGCGCCACCGCGATGCCGTCCACGCCCAGGTTGTAGCCGATCTTGAAGGCGGGGATCCACGGATGCTGCTCGACGAACTGCAGCGCGTCGGTACCGCGGTCGAAGCCGGTCCACAGCGGCACGCTCAGCACGAAGGTCGCCAGGGCGACCGCCAGCGCCGCCCAGCGGGCGATGCGTGCGTCGCGCAGCGCGAGGATCAGGATGCCGCCGATGATCGGCAGCCAGATCAGGACACTCAGTAGGGGCCAGTTCGACACGTCTTGTTATTCCGTACAGGTCAACGCCAGAAATGCATCAGGACCGCCAGCAGGGCGATCAAGCCGATGATCATCGCGAAGGCGTAGTGGTAGAGGAAACCGGATTGCGTGCGACGCAACAGGTTGGCCGCCAGGTCGACCAGGCGCGCGGTGCCGTTGACCGCCACGCCGTCGACGACCTTGCTGTCGATGGTGTTGGCGACCTGCCCCAGCGCGACGCCGCCACCGGCGAACCCGTTGATCCACAACTTGTCGAAACCGTACTTGTTCTCCAGCAGCCACACCACCGGCGCGAACGCCTTGCACGCACGCGGCGCCAGCGAGGGCTTCCACAGGTACATCAGGGCAGCGAGCAGGAAGCCGGCCACGGTCAGCCAGAACGGCGCCGCGGTCAGCCCGTGCAAGGCGAAGGCGACCGGGCCGTGGAACTCCTCGGCCAGCGCGGCGACGGTATCGCGCGCCGGGTCGTAGAAATCGACGATGCCGGTGAAGAACGTCAAGGTCTGGCCCTTGATCGCCTCGGCGGCGTGGTGGCCGGCCCAGTCGGTGCCGAACAGCATCGGCCCGATGGTGAAGAAGCCGATCGCGACCGAGGGAATCGCCAGCAGGATCAGCGGGATGGTCACCACCCACGGCGACTCGTGCGGCTCGTGCGCGCCATGGCCGTGGCCATGGTCCTCGTCGTGGGAGTGCACCTGGGCCTCTGCATCGGCGTGTTCGGCGTCGGCATGCGCGTGCGTGCCGTGGCCGTGGCCGTGGTCGTCGTGCGCGTCGCGGAAGCGCTCCTTGCCGTGGAAGGTCAGGAACAGCAGGCGGAAGCTGTAGAAGCTGGTCACCAGCACGCCGCCCAGCACCGCCCAGTAGCCGTAGGTGGCGATCCAGCCCGGCGCCTCGTGGGCGTGGTGCGCGGCCGCCTCGATGATGCTGTCCTTGGAATAGAAGCCGGAGAAGAACGGCGTGCCGACCAGTGCCAGGGTACCGATCCACATGGTGACGAAGGTGATCGGCATGTACTTGCGCAGGCCGCCCATCTTGCGCATGTCCTGCTCGTGGTGCATGGCGATGATGACCGAGCCGGCGCCGAGGAACAGCAGCGCCTTGAAGAAGGCGTGGGTCATAAGGTGGAACACCGCCGCGGAATACGCCGACACGCCCAGCGCCACGGTCATGTAGCCCAGCTGCGACAGCGTGGAATAGGCGACCACGCGCTTGATGTCGCTCTGCACGATGCCGATCAGGCCGGTGAAGAACGCGGTGGTGGCGCCGATGAACAGCACGAAGTTCAGCGCGGTCTCGGACAGCTCGAACAGCGGCGACATGCGCGCCACCATGAAGATGCCGGCGGTGACCATGGTCGCGGCGTGGATCAGAGCCGAGATCGGGGTCGGGCCTTCCATCGAGTCGGGCAGCCACACGTGCAGGGGCACCTGCGCCGACTTGCCCATCGCGCCGATGAACAGGCAGATGCAGATCAGCGTGGTCACGCTCCACAGGTGGCCTTCGAACAGCTGCACCTGGGCACCGGCCAGCAGCGGCGCGTTGGCGAACACGGTGGCGTAGTCGAGCGTACCGAACCACAGCAGCACGCCGGCGATGCCGAGCAGGAAGCCGAAGTCGCCGACGCGATTGACGATGAACGCCTTCATGTTGGCGAAGATCGCCGTCGGGCGCTTGAACCAGAAGCCGATCAGCAGGTACGACACCAGGCCCACCGCTTCCCAGCCGAAGAACAGCTGCAGGAAGTTGTTGCTCATCACCAGCGTGAGCATGGAGAAGGTGAACAGCGAGATGTAGCTGAAGAAGCGCTGGTAGCCGGGATCGTCGGCCATGTAGCCGACGGTGTAGATGTGCACCAGCAGCGACACGAAGGTCACCACCACCATCATCATCGCGGTCAGCCGGTCGACCATGAAGCCGACGTGCGCCGAGTAGCTGCCGACGTCGAAGAACGTGTACAGGTTCTCGTTGAACGGTGCCGCGCCCTGCCCCAGCAGCTGGTACAGCGTCCAGCACGAGAGCGCGCAGCTGACCGCCACGCCGAGGATGGTCACGTACTGCGCGCCCTTGCGCCCGACCTGGCGACCGAACAATCCGGCGACGATGCTGCCCACCAGCGGCGCCAGCACCACCGCGATCAGCAGACCCTTGGAGAGATTGGTTTCCATCTTCGGATCAGCCCTTCAGCGAATCGACTTCGGCCACATTGATCGTGCGGCGGGTACGGAACAGGGTCACCAGGATCGCCAGGCCGATCGCGGCCTCGGCCGCGGCCACGGTCAGGATGAAGAACACGAACAGCTGCCCGGCCGTGTCCCCCATCTCGCGCGAGAAGGCGATGAAGTTGATGTTGACCGACAGCAGCATCAGCTCGATCGACATCAGCAGCACGATGACGTTCTTGCGGTTGAGGAAGATGCCGGCGAGGCTGATGCAGAACAGCACCGCGCCCAGCGACAGCATGTGGCCCAAGGTGATCATGGCTTGGCCTCCGGAGCGGCAGGATCCGCGCTGGGCGCGGCGACCTCGGGGCGTTCGGCCTGCATCTTGACCATGCGCAGGCGGTCGCCGGCCTTGACCCGCGTCTGCGCGCCGATGTCCTGGCGCTTGACGCCGGTGCGCTTGCGCAGCGTCAGCATCACCGCCGCGACCACCGCCACGGTCAGGATCACCGCGGCGAACTCGAACGGCAGCAGGTACTCGGTGAACAGGCTGCGCGCCAGCCAGGTGATGTTGGAGCTGTCGGCGGCCTGCGCGGCGGCATTGTCGACCGGGAACGGCGCCTGGCTGCGTGCCTTGACACCGATCAGCACCAGCATCTGCACCAGCATGGCGATCGCCACGATCGCGCCGACCGGCAGGTAGCGCACCCAGCCCTCGCGCAGCTTGTCGGTGTCCAGGTCGAGCATCATCACCACGAACAGGAACAGCACCATCACCGCGCCCACGTAGACCAGCACCAGCGCCACGCCGAGGAACTCGGCGCCGACCAGCAGCCAGATGCAGGCCACGGAGAAGAACGTCAGGATCAGGCTCAACACGGCGTAGACCGAGTTGCGCACGCTGATCACCGCGCCGGCGGCGGCCACCGCGACGGCGGAGAAGACGTAGAAGGCGATATTGACCCAGTCCATCATGACCTCAGCGGAAAGCGGAGTCGGCGGCGCGGCGCTCGGCGATCTCGGCTTCCAGCCGGTCCCCCAGTGCCAGCAGCTGCGGCTTGGTGACGATGTTCTCGCCGCGGTTCTCGAAGTGGTACTCGTGAATGTGGGTCTCCACGATCGAGTCCACCGGGCAGCTCTCCTCGCAGAACCCGCAGTAGATGCACTTGAACAGGTCGATCTCGTAGCGGGTGGTGCGGCGGCTGCCGTCCTCGCGCTTGGTCGAGTCGATGGTGATGGCCAGTGCCGGGCACACCGCCTCGCACAGCTTGCAGGCGATGCAGCGCTCCTCGCCGTTGGGATAACGGCGCAGCGCGTGCAGGCCGCGGAAGCGCGGCGACTGCGGGAACTTCTCCATCGGGTACAGCACGGTGTACTTGGGCTTGAAGGTGTACTTGAGCGTCAGCCACAGGCCGCCGAGCAGCTCCAGCAGCATCAGGCTCTTGAAGTAGTGGGTAATCTTGTTCATTGCTCAGACACCCTTCTGGATCACGCCGTAGAACACCATCAATGCCGTCACCGCGATCCATGCGATGGTCAGCGGAATGAACACCTTCCAGCCCAGGCGCATGATCTGGTCGTAGCGGTAGCGCGGGAAGCTGGCGCGGAACCAGATGTACGCGCTGGCGAAGAACAGCACCTTGAGCAGCAGCCACGGCCAGCCGCCGGTCCAGATCCAGTTCACCCACGGCGACACGTCGGCGGTGATCCAGCCCTGGATCGGGCTCAGCCAGCCGCCGAGGAAGAAGATCGAGATCAGGAAGCTGACCAGGATCATGTTGGCGTATTCGGCCAGGAAGAACAGCGCGAACGAGCCGCCGGAGTACTCGACCATGTGGCCGGCGACGATCTCCGACTCGCCCTCGACCACGTCGAACGGGGCGCGGTTGGTCTCGGCCACGCCGGACACCCAGTAGACGATGAACAGCGGGAACAGGGGGATCAGGAACCAGTCGAAGAAACCGGAATTACCCTGCTGCGCCAGCACGATCTGGCTCAGGTTGAGGCTGCCGGCGGCGATCATCACGCCGACCAGGGCGAAGCCCATCGCGATCTCGTAGCTGACCACCTGCGCGGCCGAGCGCATCGCACCCAGGAACGCGTACTTGGAGTTGGACGCCCAGCCGGCGAGGATGATGCCGTACACGCCCAGTGAGGTCATTGCCAGCAGGTACAGCAAGCCGGCGTTGGCGTTGGATAGCACGATCTTGTAGTCGAACGGCACCACCGCCCAGGCGGCGAACGAGGGCGCCAGCACGATCAGCGGCGCCAGCAGGTAGGTCAGCCGGTGTGCGCTGCTGGGCTGGATGATCTCCTTGGACAACAGCTTGAACACGTCGGCGAAGGCCTGGAACACGCCCATGCCGACGTACATCGGCCCGTGGCGCACGTGCATCCAGCCGATCAGCTTGCGCTCCCAGACCACGTAGAAGGCCACCGCCACGATCACCGGCACGGCGATCAGCAGGATCTTCAGCACGATCCACAGCACCACGCCGATATCGCCCAGCCCCAGGAACCACTGGTGCAGCGGATCGACCGCGTTCAACAGCATCTCGTTCATGCGGACACCACCGTTACCCGACCGGCGCCCAGCGGCGCGGTCGCGCCATGGCCGGTTTCGATCCAGACCGTTCCCTGCGCCACCCGCCCGTCGATCTCGACCGGCAGCGTGGCGGTGCCGGCGGCGGCGCCGACCTTGGCCATCTGCCCGGCCGCCAGCTGCAGGCGCTGCGCGTCGGCCGGCGCGACCACGATGCGCGGCGCGACATTCAACGGATGCGCCTGCAACGCGGCGGCGCGGCGCACCACCGCATCGGTGCGGTAGATCGCCGCGGTCGCGGCCACTTCCAGGCCCTCGTCGCCGACGACAGGCTGGGCCGAGGCAGCCACGGCCACCTGGCGCGGCGCCAGCGTGCCGCGCAGGCCCACCAGGTCGGTGAAGTCGAAGCCCGGCAGCTGCAGTTCGCCGCCCAGCGCACGCAGCACGCGCCAGCCCTCGCGGGCCTCGCCCGGCAGCTTGCCGGCGGCCCTGGCCGCCTGGTCGCGGCCGTCGAGGTTGGTCAGCGTGGCCTCGATCTCGGGCAGCGCGCCGACCGGCAGGATCACGTCGGCCACGTCGCGGGTGGAAGCGCAGGCGAACTGGCTGAACGCCACCACTTTGGCACCGGCCAGCGCCTTGCGCGCGGCAGCGGTGTCGGCGAAGTCCAGGCCCGGCTCGATGCCGTACAGCACGTAGGCCTTGCGCGGGTCGGCCAGCATCGCGGCCGCGTCGCGCGCGGTCGGCAGCACGCCGCGGCGCGCCAGTCCCAGCGCGTTGGCGCCCTGCGGGATGCGGCACAGCGCGGCGCCGGTGGCCTCGGCGAAGCGGCGCGCGGCGGCACGCAGCGCGGCCGCCTGCGGATGGTTCTCGACCAGTGCGCCGACGATCAGCACCGCGCGGCCGGCGCCCTTGACCGCCTCCAGCAGCGCGGCATCGTCCAGCGCCTCGGCGTAGCGCGACGGCGGCACGATCTGCTTGCCGGCCTGGGCGAAGGCGAAGTCGAAATCGACCGGGTTGATCGAATGGATCCTCGCCCCGTTGCGGGTCTGCGCCTTGCGCAGCCGCGCATGCAGCAGCGGCAGCTCGTGGCGGATGTTGCTGCCGAGCACGACGATCACGTCGGCCTGCTCGATCTCGGCCAGCGGCAGCGCGAACGGCTCGGCGACGGCGGCATCGGAGAAGTCGCGGCCGAGGATGCGGTGGTCCAGGTTGCCGCTGTCCAGGCCCGCGGCCAGGCGCGCCAGCATCTCGCCTTCCTCGTTGGAGGTGGCCGGGTGCGCGAGGATGCCGAGGTCGTCGCCGCGGTTGTCGCGCAGGATCTGCGCGGCGGTGGCCAGCGCCTCGGCCCAGGAGACCTCCTGCCACTGCCCGTCCACCTTCTGCAGCGGTTTGACCGCGCGGTCGGCGCTGTACAGGCCCTGGTGCGAATAACGGTCACGGTCGGACAGCCAGCACTCGTTGACCGCCTCGTTGTCGCGCGGCACCGCGCGCAGCACTTCGCCGCGGCGCACGTGCAGGAACAGGTTGCTGCCCATGGCGTCGTGGTAACCCAGCGACTCGCGCGCCTGCAGCTCCCACGGACGGGCGCGGAACTGGAACACCTTGTTGGTCAGCGCGCCGACCGGGCACACGTCGATGACGTTGCCCGACAGCTCGGTGGTCAGCGGCTTGCCGTCGTAGGTGCCGATCTGCAGGTTCTCGCCGCGGTACATGCCGCCCAGCTCGTAGGTGCCGGCTACTTCCGCGGTGAAGCGGATGCAGCGCGTGCACTGGATGCAGCGGGTCATCTCGGTGGCGACCAGCGGGCCGAGGTCCTCGTCGGGCACCACGCGCTTGCGTTCGTTGAAGCGGCTCACCGAGCGGCCGTAGCCGAGCGAGACGTCCTGCAGTTCGCACTCGCCGCCCTGGTCGCAGATCGGGCAGTCCAGCGGATGGTTGATCAGCAGGAACTCCATCACCGAGCGCTGGTACTTGAGCGCCTTTTCGTTGCGGGTCTGGATCTTCATGCCGTCCATGACCGGCGTGGCGCAGGCCGGCGACGGCTTGGGCGACTTCTCCACGTCCACCAGGCACATGCGGCAGTTGGCGGCGATCGGCAGCTTCTCGTGGTAGCAAAAGCGCGGGATCGGGATGCCGGCCTTGTCGGCGGCCTGGATGATCATCGAGCCCTTGGGCACGACCAGGCTCTGGCCGTCGATCTCGATGGTGACGTGGTCCGGCGGCACGTTGGGGTTCACGGGTTGGGCGCTCATGCGGCCGCTTCCAGTTGGTCGTCGACGATCGAGCGGCCGTTGACGATGTAGTACTCGAACTCGTCCCAGAACTGGCGCAGGAAGCCCTGGATCGGCCACGACGCCGCCTCGCCGAAGGCGCAGATGGTGTGGCCCTCGATCTGGCCGGCGATGTTCTTCAGCTGGTGCAGGTCTTCCATCGTCGCCTTGCCGGCGACGATGCGCTCGAGCACGCGGTGCATCCAGCCGGTGCCCTCGCGGCACGGCGTGCACTGGCCGCACGATTCCTTGTGGAAGAACTGCGAGATGCGGCAGGCGAAGCGCACGCAGC
>JAFADB010000023.1 GCA_023425225.1 Pseudomonadota bacterium | reverse complement strand
ACGTCGGTCAGCGACAGGTCGTGCAGGTCGTCCACCAGCTTGCCGAGCTGGCGCACCTGCTGGTCCAGCGCCGCCAGGGTGTCGGCGCTGGGCTGGCGGATGCCGTCCTGCATCGCCTCCAGTTCGGCGCGCAGCACCGCCAGCGGGGTGCGCAGCTCGTGCGAGATGTCGGCCATGAAGCCGCGCCGCGCGCGCTCGTTGTGCTCGAGCGCGGCGGCGAGCTGGTTGAAGTCGCGCGCCAGCTGGCCGAGCTCGTCGCGCCCGCCGCTATCGATGCGGATGGCGTAGTCGCCGGCGGCCAGGCGGTGGGTGGCCAGCGTCAGCCCGCGCATGCGCCGCAGCAGGGTGCGCGAGAGCAGCCAGGCCAGCAGCGCGGCCACCAGCACAGAGGCGCTGCCGATCATCCACCAGGCGTGCACCTGCGCCTCGAAGAAGCGCGCGTCGCCGGCGCCGAGCGCACGCTGGAACGGCACCATCGCCATCCAGCCGACCACCCGCCCGCCGGCCTCGACCGGGCGCAGGATGGAATCGCGGCCGGCGGCGGCATTGCCGACCAGCACGTTGTAGTCGCGGTCGAGCACCGCGAAGCGCGGCACCGCGCCGGTCTGGTCGGACACCGACGGCACCCGCGGGCGCGTATCGGCGCGCCGTTCCGGGCGCATCAGCGCGAACCAGACCGAGGGATTGTCGCGGACGAAATCCCAGCTGCCGTGGGTGGCGTATTCCGCGCCCAGCCGTGGCAGCACCTCCTGCATGCGCTCCACGCCCTGGTCGTTGAGATAGCCGAAGAACGCGCGCTGGAAGAACATGCGCGCGGCCACGCCGTTGACCAGCAGCACCAGCGCGCAGGCGGCGAGCACGGCCAGGAACAGTTTGGCGGTCAGACCGGGTTTCATGCGCGGCGGGACACGGTGCAGGGAGACGGTATTAGCGGCCCTGCGGGGGGCGCAAGGCAAGGGAAAAGCGGCGCACGCGTGTAATCTTCAAATTTGCTGCACATTCGCCGCCGAGCATGGCGGCCTCCGGAGAATCGAAGCGGCCGCCCCCATGCCTGTTTCCCGCCCCTGTTTCCTGCCTGCCCGCGCCTGCGCGCTGGCCCTGCTGGCGGCGCTGGCCGCCTGTTCCCGCCCCGGCCAGCCGGCCGCGACCACGCCGGTGGTCGGCGTGCAGACCATCGCCACCCAGCGCCTGGAGAAGCAGCAGACCCTGGCCGGGCGCACCGTGGCCTACATGGTCTCGGAGGTGCGCCCGCAGGTGGGGGGCATCATCCAGAAGCGCCTGTTCACCGAGGGCCAGGAGGTCAAGGCCGGGCAGGTGCTGTACCAGATCGATCCGGCCACCTACCAGGCCGCCTACGACAGCGCCCGGGGCCAGCTGGCCCAGGCCGAGGCGGCGGTGCTGGCCTCGCGGCCGCAGGCGCAGCGCTACGACGCGCTGGTCAAGCTGGACGCGGTGAGCCGGCAGGACGCCGACAACGCGGTGGCCACCCTGCGGCAGAACGAGGCGGCGGTGCTGGCGGCCCGCGCCGCGCTGCAGAGCGCGAAGATCAACCTGGACTACACCCGCATCAGCGCGCCGATCTCCGGCCGCATCGGCACCTCGGCCTATACCCCCGGCGCGCTGGTGACCGCCAGCCAGGACACCGCGCTGGCCACCATCCAGCAGCTCGACCCGATCTACGTCGACCTCACCCAGACCAGCGCCCAGCTGCTGGCGCTGCGCAAGCAGCTGGCCAGCGGTGCGCTCAAGGCCATCGACGGCAAGGCCCAGGTGCAGATCGTGCTCGAGGACGGCAGCACCTACGCCCATCCCGGCACGCTGGAGTTCGTCGGCACCTCGGTGGACACCGGCACCGGCAACGTCGTCCTGCGCGCGGTGGTGCCCAACCCGGACGCCCTGCTGCTGCCGGGCACCTACGTGCGCGCGGTGCTGCCGATGGCGGTGGACGACAACGCCATCCTGGTGCCGCAGAGCGCGGTCACCCGCAACACCAAGGGCAAGGCCACGGTGCTGCTGGTCGGCGACGACGGCAAGGTCGAGCAGCGCGTGGTGCAGGCCGCCGCCGCGCTCAAGGACCAGTGGGTGGTCAGCGCCGGGCTGAAGGCCGGCGAGAAGCTGATCGTCCAGGGCGGCAGCAAGGTGAGCGCCGGCGACGCGGTCGAGGCCAGGGACGTGGCGGCCGGCCAGGTGCAGGCGCCTGCGGCCGACGGCCAGGCCGAATAAGGAATCGCCATGGCCCGCTTCTTCATCGACCGGCCCATCTTCGCCTGGGTCATCGCCATCGTCATCACCCTGGCCGGCCTGCTGTCCATCGGCACGCTGCCGCTGGAGCAGTACCCGGACATCGCCCCGCCCTCGGTGTCGATCCGCGCCAGCTACACCGGCGCCTCGGCGCAGACCGTGGAGAACTCGGTCACCCAGGTCATCGAGCAGCAGATGACCGGGCTGGACAACCTGATGTACATGTCCTCGAGCAGCAGCTCCTCGGGCAACGCCTCGATCACCCTGACCTTCGAGTCCGGCACCGACCCGGACACCGCGCAGGTGCAGGTGCAGAACAAGCTGCAGCAGGCCCAGGCCAAGCTGCCCGACGCGGTCAAGAGCACCGGCGTCACGGTGAACAAGTCCTCCGGCAACATCTTCATGATGCTGGCCTTCAGCTCGGCCGACGGCTCGCTGGCCAAGACCGACATCGCCGACTACATGGTGTCCACGGTGCAGGACCCGATCAGCCGCGTGGACGGCGTGGGCAACGTGCAGGTGATGGGCGCGCAGTACGCCATGCGCATCTGGCTGGACCCGGAGAAGCTGCGCACCTATTCGCTGATGCCCTCCGACGTCACCAGCGCGATCAGCGCGCAGAACAACGACGTGTCCTCCGGCCAGCTCGGCGCGCTGCCGGCGGTGGACGGCCAGGCGCTGAACGTCACCGTGACCGCGCGCAGCCGGCTGCAGACGCCGGACCAGTTCCGGGCGATCGTG
>JAFADB010000073.1 GCA_023425225.1 Pseudomonadota bacterium | reverse complement strand
ATTCCATCCAGGCCGGCCTGGATGGAATCGACCAGGAACAGGCTGCCGTGCTCGCGGCTCAGCCGGCGCGCGGCGGCGTAGAAGTCCACCGGCACCGAGCGGCCCGGGTCGCCTTCGCCCATCACCGGCTCCAGGAACACGGCCTCGATGTGCCAGCCCTGGGTTTCCGCATCGGCGAAGGCGCATTCGAGCGCGGCCACGTCGTAGGGCGGGATGGCGATCAGCGAGTCGTCGTTGCGGTAGCTGGCCAGATGCTTCTGGTAGTCCTTGCGCGAGGAATCGGAGAAACGCGCGGCCGGCTCGGTGCGGCCGTGGAAGCTGCCCTTGACCACGATCCGCTTGATCGCGCGGCCGGCATGCGCCGCGCCCGGGTCGGTGGCCAGCTTGCTGTTGATGTCGGCGATGCGCCCGGCCAGGCCCACCGCCTCGGAGCCGGAGTTGAGGCACATGAACCTGGCGTATGGGCAGCCGTCGCCCTGCGGGCGCGAATGGCCGATCTCCGCGCGCAGCGCCTTGTCGAAGCGCAGCTGCGCCAGGCTCGGGGTCATGATGTTGGCCATCACCTGCGGCCTGGCCAGCGCCGCCAGCACGGCCTGCGGCGCATGGCCGGCGCCGAGCATGCCGTAGCCGCCGGCGTCGTACAGCACCGCACCCTTGAGCGTGACCAGCCAGGGGCCGCGTGCGGCAAGCGCCACGTAGGGCTGCACCGCGTCGTCGGCGTAGAAGTTGACGAAGCCAGCCTGCACCGCGCGGATCTGCGCTTCCTCATCCAAGTCCAGCAGCTCGGCGAACTCGCCCTTCAGGCGGTCGTACTCGCCGGCGGCGGCCTCGATCGCCTCGGCCAGCGTCGGGTGGGTGGCGGCCAGTCGCTCGATGTCGGCATCGTCCAGGCCATGGGTGAGGCGGGTGCCGGCGTGGGCACGCAGCGGGGCTAGGGTGTCGATGAGGGACATGCGGCTCTCCGGAAGTGGTGGCGTTCGGGTCCGTGCACAGGGATGTGCGGGCCCGTGCGGGGACTCACCCCCTTAAGGTAACTGGAGCGTGTCGTCGTTTGGCAGCTATGATCTGCGCAGGAAACCGGGATATTTCGTCGATCCGACGAAAGGAATTGATCGATATGAAGCCTACGGCCGCCGAGGAGCAGTTGCTGTCGCTGTTGCGCGAGGACGCCCGCGCCTCGACCGCGCAGATCGCGCGCCGGCTGGGGCTCTCGCGCACCACGGTGCAGAGCCGCATCGACCGGCTGGAGCAGCAGGGCGTCATCGCCGGCTATACCGTGCGCGTGCATGACGAGTACGAGCGCGGGCGCATCCGCGCGCACATCCTGATCACCGTGCTGCCCAAGCACATGGAGGCGGTGGTCAAGGCGCTGCATGCGATCCCGGAGGTGCGCGCGCTGCACTCGGTCAGCGGCGCGCACGACCTGATCGCGCTGGGCGTGGTGCCGTCGGTCGGCGAGATGGACGTGCTGACCGACCGCATCGGCGCGATCGACGGCGTGGAGCGCACCACCTCCTCGGTGATCCTGTCGACCAAGTTCGAGCGCTGAGCACGGAGGGGACACCGTCCCCACGGCGATGCCGCGGACGCGGCCCGCTACAATGGCCGGCTCCGCTTTCCGACCCGCGCTGCCTTGAAGAAGTCCGATTTCCATTACGACCTGCCCGAGGAACTGATCGCGCAGGAGCCGCTGGCCGAACGCTCGGCCAGCCGCCTGCTGGTGGTGCCGCCGGCGCCGGCCGCCTTCGCCGACCGCCACGTGCGCGACCTGCCGGAGCTGCTGCAGCCCGGCGACCTGCTGGTGTTCAACGACACCCGGGTGATCCCGGCGCGACTGTTCGGCCACAAGGCAACCGGCGGGCGGGTGGAGATCCTGATCGAGCGGCTGCTCGGCGAGGACCGCGCGCGCGCGCAGCTGGGCGTGAGCAAGTCGCCCAAGGCCGGCGCCCGCATCGCCCTGGACGCCGGCGGCGAGGCGGAAGTGCTGGACCGCGACGGCGAGTTCTACGTGCTGCAGTTCCACGTCGGCGGGCCGCTGGAGCCGTGGCTGGTCGAGGCCGGCCGGCTGCCGCTGCCGCCGTACATCCACCGCCAGCCCGAGGCGGCCGACCGGGTGCGCTACCAGACCGTGTTCGCCCGCGAGACCGGCGCGGTGGCCGCGCCCACCGCGGGGCTGCATTTCGACGAGGCCCTGCTGGCCCGGCTGCGCGAGCGCGGCGTGGAGGTCGGCTACGTCACCCTGCACGTCGGCGCCGGCACCTTCCAGCCGGTGCGGGTGGAGGACATCGACCAGCACGTCATGCACAGCGAGCGGCTGCACGTGGACGCGCCGCTGGTGGAGCGGGTGCGCCGTACCCGCGCCGCCGGCGGACGGGTGGTCGCGGTGGGGACCACCGTGGTGCGGGCGCTGGAAAGCGCCTTGCAGGACGGCGAACTGCAGCCGTTCGCCGGCGAGACGCGCATCTTCATCACGCCCGGCTACCGCATCCGCAGCGTCGATGCGATGGTGACCAACTTCCACCTGCCGGAAAGCACGCTGCTGATGATGGTGTCGGCCTTCGCCGGCCGCGAGCACATCTTCGCCGCCTACCGCCACGCCATCGAGCAGCGCTACCGCTTCTTCAGCTACGGCGATGCGATGCTGCTGTTCCCGCAGGCGCACTGAGCGCCCATCGAATCCTCATTCCCGGCCCAGCCATGTCCCGATTGCAATTCCAGCTCAACCGCACCGACGGCCACGCCCGCCGCGGCCAGCTGACCTTCCCGCGCGGCACCGTGCAGACGCCGACCTTCATGCCGGTGGGCACCTACGGCTCGGTCAAGGGCGTGCTGCCGGAGCAGCTGCGCGACCTCGGCGCGGAGATGATCCTCGGCAACACCTTCCACCTGTACCTGCGGCCAGGATTGGACGTGATCGGCGACCATGGCGGGCTGCACGGCTTCGCCCGCTGGAACGGGCCGATCCTGACCGATTCCGGCGGCTTCCAGGTGTTCTCGCTGGCGCACCGGCGCAAGATCACCGAGCAGGGCGTGACCTTCGCCGCGCCGACCGACGGTTCCAGGGTGTTCCTCGGGCCGGAGGAGAGCATGCGCATCCAGCAGGTGCTGGACTCGGACGTGGTGATGATCTTCGACGAGTGCACCCCGTACCCGGCGACCGAGGAGGTGGCGCGCCGCTCGATGGAGCTGAGCCTGCGCTGGGCGCAGCGCAGCCGCAACGCCCACGACGAGCTGGGCAACGACGCGGCGCTGTTCGGCATCGTCCAGGGCGGCGTGCACCCGCAGCTGCGCGACCGCTCGGCCGAGGGACTGCAGGCGATCGGCTTCGACGGCTACGCCATCGGCGGGCTGGCGGTGGGCGAGCCCGAGCACGAGCGCAACGCCATGCTCGACCATCTGCATCCGATCCTGCCGGCGGATCGCCCGCGCTACCTGATGGGCGTGGGCCGCCCCGAGGACCTGGTGGAGGGCGTGTACCGCGGCGTGGACATGTTCGACTGCGTGATGCCCACCCGCAACGCCCGCAACGGCCACTATTTCACTACCTTCGGCACGGTGCGCATCCGCAACGCCCGCTACGAGCGCGACCTGGACCCGATCGAGCCGGGCTGCGGCTGCTACGCCTGCCGCAACGGCTACAGCCGTGCCTACCTGCGCCACCTGGACCGCTGCAACGAGATGCTGGCGCCGATCCTGGGCACCCTGCACAACCTCTGGTACTACGAGAAGCTGATGGCCGACATGCGTGCGGCGATCGAGTCGGGAACCTTTTCCGCGTTCCGGCAGTCCTTCTATGCGCAACGGAGAGCGCCGCTGGAGGGCCGGGGACCGTAGCAGAGGACGGAACGCGTGGCGCGCAGCCGGGCAGATGGCCTGCGCATGTCCTGCGGCACCGCCCCGACCGGCATCTCCGGACGGCCCCGCGGGCCTCTCGAGGCGCCCTCGTGGCATAATCGCTGGCTTGTTTTCCGCCCCCGGGTGGATGTAGACACCGGTGCCCCGCACAGGCGGGGCCGCCGACCAACCATAGGACGCACCTGATGAACCTGCTCGATTTCCTGATTCCCGCCGCCCACGCCCAGGCCGCCGGCGGCCAGCCGGCCCAGGGCATGGGGCTCACCACGCTGCTGTTCCCGATCGTGCTGATCGCGGTGATGTACTTCCTGATGATCCGCCCGCAGATGAAGCGGCAGAAGGAGCACAAGGCGATGCTGGAGAAGATCAACCGCGGCGACGAGGTGATCACCTCCGGCGGCATCGCCGGCGTCGTCACCGAGGTGGGCGAGAACTTCATCACCGTGGAAGTGGCCGACAACGTGCGCCTGCGCGTGCAGAAGGGCGCCATCGCCAACGTGCTGCCCAAGGGCACGCTCAAGTCCGCCGCCTGATTCCATTCCCCTACTAGGCGCGGTGCCGGGCTGGCGCCGCGCGGGATTGCGCAATGCTCGAATTTCCCCGCTGGAAGTATTTCCTCATCCTTGCCGTGCTGGTGGTCAGCGTGACCTACGCGCTGCCCAACATCTACCAGAAGGACCCGTCGGTACAGATCACCGCCAACCGTGGCGCGCAGATCGACGACACCCTGCGTGACAGCGTGCTGGCCGACCTGAAGCAGGCCGGCGTGGACGCCACCTCGGTCGGCAAGGAGGGCGACAGCCTGCTGGTGCGGCTGCCCAGCCTGGATGCGCAGACCCGCGCCAACGACGTGCTGCGCGAGAAGCTCGGCGAGAACTACGTCGTCGCGCTGAACCTGGCCTCGACCGTGCCGGACTGGCTGACCAAGATCGGCGCCAAGCCGATGGTGCTGGGCCTGGACCTGCAGGGCGGCGTGCACTTCGTGCTGCAGGTGGACCAGAAGGCGGCGCTGGAGAAGCGCATCGACGCCTACGCCGAGGACATCCGCGTCACCCTGCGCGACAACCGCATCGCCTACCAGTCGGTGGAGCGGCGCCCGGACAACAGCATCGTCGCGGTGCTGAGCCCGTCGGCCGGCGCCAATGCCGCCGCGACCGCGCGCGACGTGCTGGCCAAGTCGCAGCCGACGCTGAGCTACAGCGTGGCCGGCAACCGCGTCACCGTCTCCATCCCCGACAGCGAGCTGGCGCAGATCGCCTCCGGCGCGATCGAGCAGAACATCACCACGCTGCGCAACCGCGTCAACTCGCTGGGCGTGGCCGAGCCGATCATCCAGCGCCAGGGCGACGACCGCGTGGTCGTGCAGCTGCCCGGCGTGCAGGACACCGCCGAGGCCAAGCGCATGATCGGTGCCACCGCCACCCTCGAGTACCGCGCGGTGGTGCCCGGCAACGCGCAGGACGCCATCGCCAGCGGCAACATCCCGCCGGAGGCCAAGGTCTACCGGATGCGCGATTCCGGCGCGCCGGTGCTGCTCAACAAGCGCGTCATCGTCACCGGCGACCAGATGGTCAACGCCACCGTCAGCACCGACCAGAACGGCCTGCCGGCAGTGGCGGTCACCCTGAACAACGCCGGCGGGCAGAAGATGTTCGACTTCACCAGCGCCAACGTCGGCAAGCCGATGGCGGTGGTCTATACCGAGCGCATCCCCACCGTGAACATGGTGGACGGCAAGGAAGTGCGCAGCTTCCGCGTCAACGAGGAAGTGATCTCGGTGGCCAACGTCAACGGCGTGTTCGGCAAGAGCTTCATCACCACTGGCCTGGAGAAGACCGAGGCCGACAACCTGTCCAAGCTGCTGCGCGCCGGTTCGCTGGCCGCGCCGATGGACTTCGTCGAGGAGCGCATCGTCGGCCCCAGCCTGGGCGCGGAGAACGTGCAGCGCGGCGTCACCGCGGTGCTGTACGCGTTCGTGTTCACCCTGGTGTTCTTCACCGTGTACTACCGCATGTTCGGCGTGATCACCTCGCTGGCGCTGCTGATGAACCTGCTGATCGTGGTGGCGGTTCTGTCGCT
>JAFADB010000337.1 GCA_023425225.1 Pseudomonadota bacterium | reverse complement strand
AGGACGTTGGAGTCCTTCATCTCGTGGTAGAAGTCGTTGCCCTCGCGGGTACGCTCGCCCACGCCGGCGAACACCGACAGGCCGCTGTGCGCCTTGGCGATGTTGTTGATCAGCTCCATCATGTTGACGGTCTTGCCGACGCCGGCGCCGCCAAACAGGCCGACCTTGCCGCCCTTGGCGAACGGGCACATCAGGTCGATCACCTTGATGCCGGTCTCCAGCAGCTCGGTGGAGGAGGACTGGTCCTCGTAGGACGGCGCCTCGCGGTGGATTTCCCAGGTGTCGCTGGCCTCGATCGGGCCGGCCTCGTCGATCGGGCGACCCAGCACGTCCATGATGCGACCCAGCGTGCCGGTACCCACCGGCACCGAGATCGCGCGGCCGGTGTTGTGCGCCACCAGGTTGCGCTTGAGCCCGTCGGTGGAACCGAGCGCGATGGTACGCACCACGCCGTCGCCGAGCTGCTGCTGCACTTCCAGGGTGATGGCGGTGCCATCGACCTTCAGCGCGTCATAGATCTTCGGCACCTCGGTGCGCGGGAATTCGACGTCGACGACCGCGCCGATGATCTGAACGATCTTGCCCTGACTCATGGATGGAACCCTCTAGACTCTGATGCCTTGAATATTTTGGAAGTCCGCGCGCGGGCGCGCGGGCTCTTGCGAAGGGATTCGCAGGTCAAACTGCTGCCGCGCCACCGACGATCTCGGAGATTTCCTGGGTGATCGCCGCCTGCCGGGCCTTGTTGTAGACCAGCTGCAGGGTACCGATCAGCTTGTTGGCGTTGTCGCTGGCGGCCTTCATCGCCACCATGCGCGCGGCATGCTCGGAGGCCACGTTCTCCAGCACCGCCTGGTACACCAGCGACTCGATGTAGCGGGTGATCACGTGCTCGAGCACGGTCGCCGCATCGGGTTCGTAGATGTAGTCCCAGTCGTGCGTGGAGACCTTCTCGGTGACCGGCAGCGGCAGCAGCTGGTCGAAGCTGGCCTTCTGCGTCATCGTGTTCACGAAGCGGTTGTAGACCAGGTAGACGCGGTCCAGCTTGCCTTCGGTGAAGGCATCAAGCATCACCTTGATCACGCCGATCAGCTGCTCGACCTGCGGCACGTCGCCGAGCTGGGCGACGCTGCCGACCATGTCGACCTTGATGCGGCGGAAGAAGGTGGACGCCTTCTGCCCGATCGTCACCATCTCGACATCGGCGCCCTTCTCCTGCATCTGCCGCATCTCGCCCAGCAGCTTGCGGAACAGGTTGTTGTTCAGCCCGCCGGCCAGGCCGCGGTCGGAGGAGATGACGATGTAGCCCACGCGCTTGACCGACGGACGCTCGACCAGGAACGGGTGCTGGTAGTCGGTGCTGGCCTGGGCCAGGTGGCCGATCACCTGCTTCATCGCCTGCGCGTACGGGCGCGAGGTCTTCATCCGCTCCTGCGCCTTGCGGATCTTGGAGGCGGAGACCATCTCCAGCGCACGCGTCACCTTGCGGGTGTTCTGCACGCTCTTGATCTTGGTTTTGATTTCGCGTCCGCCTGCCATTTCTCGCTCGCTTGGTTCGTCTTCGTCGGGCGGGCCGTGGCCCGCCGCATGCACGAGGGGTGGGCCCGGGGCCCGCCCTGCGCTGTTACCAGGTACCCGTGCTCTTGAACTCTTCCACGCCCTTCTTGAACGCGGCCTCGATCTCGTCGTTCCAGGCACCGGTCTGGTTGATCTTCTTCACCAGCTCGCCCTGGGTGTTGGCGAAATGCGCATGCAGGCCGGCCTCGAAGGCGCCGATCTTGGCCACCGGCACGTCGTCCAGGTAGCCCTCGTTGACCGCGTAGATCGACAGCGCCTGGTCGGCGATGGACATCGGCGCGTACTGCTTCTGCTTCATCAGCTCGGTGACGCGCTGGCCGCGCTCGAGCTGCTTGCGGGTGGCTTCGTCCAGGTCCGAGGCGAACTGCGCGAACGCCGCCAGCTCGCGGTACTGCGCCAGCGAGATGCGGATGCCGCCGGACAGCTTCTTGATGATCTTGGTCTGCGCCGCGCCACCCACGCGCGACACCGAGATGCCGGCGTTGACCGCCGGGCGGATGCCGGCGTTGAACAGGTCGGTCTCCAGGAAGATCTGGCCGTCGGTGATCGAGATCACGTTGGTCGGCACGAACGCGGACACGTCGCCGGCCTGGGTCTCGATGATCGGCAGCGCCGTCAGCGAACCGGTCTTGCCGGTGACCTTGCCCTCGGTGAACTTCTCCACGTACTCCTCGGACACGCGCGCGGCGCGCTCGAGCAGGCGCGAGTGCAGGTAGAACACGTCGCCCGGGTAGGCTTCGCGGCCCGGCGGGCGCTTGAGCAGCAGCGAGATCTGGCGGTAGGCCACGGCTTGCTTGGACAGGTCGTCATAGACGATCAGCGCGTCTTCGCCGCGGTCCATGAAGTACTCGCCCATGGTCGCGCCGGCATAGGCGCTGATGTACTGCAGCGCGGCCGACTCGGAGGCGGTGGCGGCCACCACGATGGTGTGGGCCAGCGCGCCGTTCTCTTCCAGCTTGCGCACGATGTTGGCCACCGTCGAGGCCTTCTGGCCGATGGCGACGTACACGCACTTGATGCCGCTGTCCTTCTGGTTGATCACCGCGTCGATGGCCAGCGCGGTCTTGCCGGTCTGGCGGTCGCCGATGATCAGCTCGCGCTGGCCGCGGCCGATCGGAATCATCGCGTCGACCGACTTGTAGCCGGTCTGCACCGGCTGGTCGACCGACTTGCGCCAGATCACGCCCGGGGCGACGCGCTCCACCGGCGCGGTCAGCTTGGCGTCGATCGGGCCCTTGCCGTCGATCGGCTCGCCCAGCGGGTTGACCACGCGGCCCAGCAGCTCGGGGCCGACCGGCACTTCCAGGATGCGGCCGGTGGTCTTGGCCACATCGCCCTCGCGCAGGTGGCCGTAGGCGCCCAGCACCACGGCGCCGACCGAATCGCGCTCCAGGTTCAGCGCCAGCGCGTAGGTGGGAACGCCGTGCTCGTCGGCCGGCAGTTCGATCATCTCGCCCTGCATCGCGTCGGCCAGGCCGAAGATGCGCACGATGCCGTCGGACACGCTGGTCACGGTGCCTTCGTTGCGCGACTCCGCGGCCAGCTTGACCTTCTCGATGCGGTTCTTGATCAGTTCGCTGATTTCGGAGGGGTTGAGCGTGGTTGCCATCGTCAGGTCCTAGTGCCGGCGGTCAGGCCGGACGTCAAATTGAATTCAGTTAGCGAGCGCGCTCTGCAGGCGCGAGAGCTTGCCCTTGATCGAACCGTCGATCACCACGTCGCCGGCAGCGATCACCGCGCCGCCGATCAGCGACGGATCGACCGCCGTGCGCACCTGCACCTCGCTGCCGAAGCGGCGCTTGAGTGATGCGACCAGCTTGTCCAGCTCGTCGCCGGGCAGCGCCTCGGCCGAGGTCACCGTGGCGTGCACCACGTGCTCGGCCTCGGCACGCAACTGCTCGTACAGGGCGGAGATCTCCGGCAGCAGCGGCATCCGCCCGGACTCGGCCAGCAGCGCCAGGAAGCGGCCGTACGTCTCGTCCAGCGACGGCGGCGCCAGCAGCGCCACCGCGTCGGCCCTGGCCAGTTCCGGATCCAGCAGCAGGTCCGCCACCCGCGGGTCGGCGGCGATGCGCGCGGAGAACGCCAGCGCGTCGGACCATGCCGCGAACTTGCCTTCATCGCGCGCAACGGCGAAGGCGGCACGGGCGTAGGGACGCGCGACAGTGAGGGCCTGGCTCATCGTTCAGCTCTTCCTGTTCAGATCTGCGCCGCCAGGTCGTCCAGCAACGCCTTGTGGGCGTTGGCGTCGATCTCGCGCTTGAGCAGCTTCTCGGCACCGGCCACGGCCAGCACGGACACCTGCCTGCGCAGGTCTTCGCGCGCGCGCGAGGCGGCGGACTCGATCTCGGCCAGGGCCAGGTCCTTCTGCCGGTTGGCCTCGGCGATGGCCTCGTTCTTGGCGGCCTCGACGATCTGGTTGGCGCGGGCGTGGGCCTGGTCGATGATCTCGTTGGCCTTGACGCGCGCGTCCTTGAGCGTCTCGTTGACCTTCTCCTGCGCCTGCGCCAGGTCCTTCTGGCTGCGGTCGGCAGCGGCCAGGCCCTCGGCGATCTTCTGCTGGCGCTCTTCGATCGCCTTCAGCAGCGGCGGCCAGATCTTGGTCGCAACGATCCAGATCAGGGCGGCGAAGGCCAGCGCCTGGGCAACGATGGTAAAAGTGATATCCATGGGTTTGGCTCAATCGATGGCGAGGGGGGTGGCGGGCCGCCGTTGCGGCCGCGCCGGGCCTTCGACGCCGGCGGCCATCGGCATGACGGCCGCCGACGCGCCTCGCATCAGCCGAGGCGCGAGACGAACTCGCCGATCAGCGGATTGGCGAAGGCGAACAGCAGGCCGACGGCGACGCTGATGATGAACGCGGCGTCGATCAGGCCGGCGGTGATGAACATGCGCACCTGCAGCACCGGGATCAGCTCCGGCTGGCGGGCGGCCGATTCCAGGAACTTGCCGGACATGATGGCCAGACCGAGGCCTGCACCCAGTGCGGCCAGGCCGATCATGAGGCCGACAGCGATGGCGGTGGAGCTCTGGACTTGGGCGAGGTTGGTCAGGGCGGCGAGGTACATGGTGGTCTCCAAAGGAACGGATTGCTTAGGGGTTATGAAGCGGATGAAGGTCTAACGGTCAAAAGGCGAAGCTGAAACTCAGTGGCTGTCCTCGGACAGGCTCAGGTACACGATCGACAGCATCATGAAGATGAACGCCTGCAGCGGGATCACCAGCAGGTGGAACAGCATCCAGCCGAAGCCGAAGGCGCCGCCGGCGATGGCGCCGAACAGGCCCGCGCCGCCCAGCACCCAGATCAGCAGGAACACGATCTCGCCGCCGAACATGTTGCCGAACAGTCGCATCGCCAGCGAGATCGGCTTGCTCAGCCACTCGACGATGTTGAGGATCAGGTTGAACGGCATCAGCCACTTGCCGAACGGTGCGGTCAGGAATTCCTTGGTGAAGCCACCCAGGCCCTTGGAGCGCAGCGCGAAGAACAGCATCAGGAAGAACACGCTGATCGACATGCCCAGGGTGGCATTGACGTCGGCGGTCGGCACCGGCTTCCAGTAGTGGATGCCGGCCCAGCCCAGCGGGATGGCGATGAAGTCGGCCGGGATCATCTTGATGAGGTTCATCAACAGGATCCAGAAGAACAGCGTGATGGCGATCGGCGTGACCAGCTTGCTGGTGCCGTGGTAGGTGTCCTTGGCCTGGCGGTCGACGAACTCCAGGCAGATCTCCACGAACGCCTGCCACTTGCCCGGCACGCCGGCGGTGGCCTTGCGCGTGGCCAGCCAGAAGCCCACCACCATCACCAGGCCCATCAGCAGGGCCATGACCAGGGTGTCGACGTGGATCACCCAGAACTTGCTGCCTTCCTGCATCTGGAAGGTCAGGTTCTGCAGGTGATGCTGGATGTAGGTGGTAGGGGTCAACGCCTCGCCAGCCATGTGTCCGGAACCTTATGAATTCAATCAACGTCTGGCCAAGGCCAGAACCTGGAAAATCAAGCCGACGGCCACGCCCGCCAGCAACGGTGCCGCGGGCAGCCTCCACCACAGCAGGGCGAGCGCCAGCACCACGAACAGCAGCACCCACTTCAGCACCATGGCCAGGATGAGCCTCGCCACGGCCGAACCGGCCGCCTGTACGCCACCACCCAACGCGACCCACGCCGCCAACCAGCCCCCAGCCACCGTGGCCACCCCGGTTGCCGCCGCCGCGACCGCATGTCGCGGACCGATCAGCAGCAAGGCCAGGGCAAGTACGGCAACCGCCACCAGCGGATATATCGCTGCGCGCAACATCAGCCGCCGACCCGCGTCTACGGAGTTCAGCACCACGAATATCCTGGAGTTACGGATTGATAGAGAGGAACAGCAAGCGCCTCGTCGAGCCGCCGAATTATAGCAACCCCGGCATTTGCGAGACAACCGCGACTGTTCGCCGCACTTTTCGTGAACACTTCGCCCGCGTACATGAACATGAATCCGCGGATCGTTCCAGAACGCGACCGCGGGGAACTTCGCCGGCGACGGCCGGTCAGTGATACCGGGCCTGTGGTCTTTCCTCGTCGACAGCTCCTTGGCAGGCCGTGGGAGGCCCCGGAAACCGGGGTCTCCCTTTTTTCTGCTCCCGCATGTCTGCCTCAAGTCCGGCCTCGACAGCGCCCCCCGAGAGATGCGAGCCGCCGGCCGACCACGCCATCTGCGGCGATGCGGCATCACGCCGCACGCACCATACGTTCACGAATGTTGGACGCCACGCTTCCGATAGTGGTCGCCACCGGTGGCCGTGCGCCGCTGAAAATGTTCCCAAAGACTTTCGGAGTTTTTCCATGAAACACCTGCTTACCTTGGCCCTACCCTGCGCGCTCGCCGCGGCCTGCGCGCTGCCTGCACATGCCGAAGACAGCGACGATCGGTTCACCCTGCGCCTGGGCGCGATGAACATCGACTCCGACAACACCATCCGTGGCACCACCACCATCGATGGACAGGAATTGTCCGGTTCGCAGGACTTCGGGCTGGGCGGCAAGGAGTGGGAGCCGCGGGTGGATGGCGTGTTCCGCCTGAGCACCCGCCAGCGCCTGATCTTCGACTACTTCAAGTACGACAAGGACCGCCGCGAGACGCTGGGCGAGGATGTCGGCTACGGCGACGTCACCGTCCCGGCAGGCAGCTTCGTCAAGGGCAAGCTGAAGTACCAGGTGGCCAGCCTGGTGTACGACTACTCGGTGCTGGACGACCCCAACTACAGCCTGGGCCTGCAGATCGGTGCCGAGGCCGCCAAGGTCGAGGCCAATGCCTACGCCGACCTGGGCGACCTGTACTCGGGCCGTTTCCTCGACGAGAAGACCGACGGCGTGGCGCCGGTGGTCGGCGTGCGCTTCACCGCCAAGCCTGGCGAGCACTGGCTGATCAACCTGCAGGGCCAGTACCTCAACACCAGCTGGGGCAGCTTCGACGACTACGACGGCGACCTGAGCCGTGCCAACGCGATCGTCGAATACCGCTTCACCCCCAACTTCGGCGTGTTCGCCGGCTACGACTGGTTCAAGCTGGACGTGGACCGCAAGGGCGGCGATGCCACCATCGGCCTGAAGCAGGA
>JAFADB010000312.1 GCA_023425225.1 Pseudomonadota bacterium | reverse complement strand
GCGGGATCGGTTCGCCGTCGCCGATCACCGTCTGCGGCGTCTTGGTGAAGATCACCGGTGCCTCGGGTGCGTCCTCGCCGGCAGCGGCGGTGCGGTCGAAACCGGAGCGGGCGAACTCGGCGGCATGGGCGCGGTAGTTCTTGCCGACGCAGAACAGGTTGCGCGGCGGCCGCAGTGGTGCCAGGCAGCGCGCCTCGTCCAGCGGCCGCCCGCGGCCGGCGATGGCAAGCCGGGGGGCGAGCCGCTCCCAGTCGCGGATCAGCGCGAGGACGTCGCCGTCGAAGCCGGGCAGCAGCTCCGCGACCGGCCAGCAGCGCTGCTCGCGGTCGTCCACCACCGCCGCGCAGCGCTGGCCGTCGGCGAGGAGCAGCATGGCGATCTTCAAGCGACGGCCTCCGGTCTGCGAAACGGACGGCTGCAAGGGTAACCCCGGACCGGAACCTGATTGGCGCGGAGTGTCGGCCCCTGCATTCCTGGCAGACGTCATCCCCGCCAAAGCGGGAATCCAGCGCCTTGCCGCGGCATGGGCGCAAGTCGCCGGGTCCCCGCTTTACCAGCCCTTCGGCCGTGGAAAGATGCTTCGCGGGGACGACGGTCGATGTGGCAAGACAACTGACCGTTGGCGCCAATCAGGCACCGGCATGCGCGGCTGTGGGCGCGATGCCGTGGCGATATGGCGACCTGGCCGGGCGGGCGACTCCGGCCGGGAAGCGGCCGCCGTGGCATGGCGTCGCCGAGAACGATGACAGATCGCGGCCGGGTGCCTGCATATGCCGGCCATCGTGGCGCTGGCCGGGCAGGGCGCAGGGGGCTTGCCGGTGCGCGTGGCGCGGATCGGCCCTAGAGCGCCGTCGGCACCGGCGTGGCCAGCGCCGCCGCTTCCGCCGCGCAGTCGCGCACCGGAACCGCGCCCGCCTTGCGCGCGGATTCGATCTCCCTGCGCGCGGCCTGCAGGTCGGCGCGGAACTCGGCGTTGCCGTGCAGCGCGGCCACGGTGGCCGCGCCCATCACGCGGCCCTGCACCACGTCGCTCTGCCAGTGCACGTTGCACACCAGCCGGCTGTCGCCGAACTGGCGTCCGCGCAGCAGCAGCGCCGCGCCGCGCTCCGGTGCGGCCTCGGCCAGCACCAGGCCCCATGCCCAGCCGATGGAGGTGTGCCCGGACGGATAGGCGCCGTTGCCGCGCAGGCTGGCGTCGTCCTCGGGCGTGCACACCGCGGCGTGGTTGGAGACGAACGGGCGCGGGCGCTGGTAGCGCGTCTTGGCCGCACTGGTGGCGCTGCTGGCATCGAGCAGGGTGCGCCCGAGCAGGCGCATCAGGTGCGGGGTGCGCTGCTGCGAGACCTCGATGCCCAGCGCGCAGGAGAACTGGTTGGCGGCGGCGGGAAAGGCCAGCGCGGCATCGGTGCGGGCCTGCTGCCAGCGCGGCGTGCCCTGCAGTTCGAGCATGCGCGTGGCGACCGCGGCATCCAGGGCCATGCCGGGCGAACCGTCCGCCGGTGGCGGCGGTACCAGCGCCAGGCTGTCCGGCAGCGCGGCCGGATCGAGATAGCCGCGCGCATCCAGCGCGATGACCGAACCGGAGGATGCCGGCGCGGCGGCCGCGGCCTCGCCGCGTGTGCCGCCGTCGCTGCTGCATGCGGACGAGAGCGCGCACAGCGACACGCCGGCGAGCAGGGCGAGGGAACGGGAAGGCAAATACATGGTCACGTGTCCGCTGGATGGCGCCGGGCGAGGCTAGCGCGCGCATGTGACAGCTTTGGGGCACCCGTACGCATTTCCGGCCAGCGTCATCGCGCTGTAGCCAAAGTGAAAGATCGCGCCTGCAGCCTGCGCGCTGACCTCATCCCCGGCCCATCTCCCCATGCACGATCGCCGCCGCCTTGCCTCCGCCATCCTGGCCGCCCTGCTGGCTCCCATGGGCGCCAGCGCCGAAGAGGCCACGGGTGCCGCCGATCCCTCGGTGCAGCAGCTCGATGCGGTCTCGGTGATCGGCCAGGGCCAGACCCGCCAGGTGCAGCGCATCGGCGTGCAGGACCAGCAGGTGCTGCCGGCCGGCACCAGTCCGCAGAAGCTGCTCGGGCGCATCCCCGGCGTGAACGTGCAGTCCAACGACGCCTATGGCGCCAACGAGGAGTCGCAGTCGATCAGCCTGCGCGGCTATGGCACCACCCAGCTCGGCTACACCCTCGACGGCCTGCCGCTGGGCAACAACGCCTACGGCAACTTCAACGGCCTCAACATCAGCCGCGCGCTGATCTCGGAGAACTTCGGCGGCGCCGAGCTGGCGGTGGGCATCGGCAACGTCGGCACCGCCTCGACCAGCAACCTCGGCGGCACGGTGCAGTACTTCAGCGACGACCCGTCCACCGAGTTCGGCGGCCGCGCCAGCCAGACCTTCGGTAGCGACAGCAACCGCCGCAGCTACCTGCGCATCGACACCGGCGAGCACAATGGCTTCTCGGCCTACGTCTCCGGCATCGACGCCGAGGCCGACATGTGGGCCAGCCCGTATTCGCGCACCAGCACGCGCCAGTTCAACGGCAAGGCGGTGTGGCAGAACGATGCGGTCAAGCTGACCGCGTTCGTGGACACCTCGCGCACTTCGCAGGCCGACTACGCCATGCTCTCCAAGAGCGGCATGGCGCGCGGGCTGGGCTGGGACTGGAACCTGTACGCGCCGGACTGGGAACGCGCGCTGGCCGCGGCCTACTGCGCCAGCGCCACCTACGACGCCGCCAGGTGCGGCTACAGCGGCGGCGTGGACAACGTCGACGACGCTTACTACCAGAGCCGCGCGCTGCGCAAGGACGACCTGTACTACCTGGCCGGCGACTTCCGCTTCAGCGATGCGCTGAGCGCGCGCGCTCAGGTCTACCGCCACAAGAACGAGGGCCAGGGCCACTGGTGGGCACCGGGGCAGAAGTCCAACCCGGGCACGCCGCAGGAGCTGCCGATCTCGATCCGCTCCACCAACTACTACATCGACCGCACCGGCGCGCTGGCCTCGCTGGGCTGGGAGCTGGGCGCGCACCGGCTGGAGGCCGGCGTGTGGTACGAGCACAACGACCACGACATCGAGCGCAACTTCTACTGGATCGACGGCCCGGTCAGCGACGACAAGTACCTGCGCAATCCCGACCGCCGCCTGTTCCGCCAGGACTACACCATCATCACCAGGCAGCTGTACCTGCAGGACAGCTTCAAGCTGCTGGACGACCGGCTGGCGGTGGACATCGGCGTCAAGAGCCCGCACACCTCGGTCAAGGCGGTTGCCGCGCAGGACGTGGAGAGCCCGTACGCCAGCGGCCGCATCAACGCCAGCAAGGGCCTGCTGCCGCAGCTCGGTCTGGGCTGGCAGCTGGGCGGCGACCACGAGCTGTTCGCCTCCTACGCGCAGAACCTGTCCGCCTACACCACCGGCCCGCTGTCGGTGAGCCAGGCCTCGTTCGACGACAGCCGCGGCAACCTCAAGCCGGAGGAATCGACCACCTTCGAGGGCGGCTGGCGCTACGGCGGCGACAGCGTGCAGGCCTCTGCGGCGCTGTACCACACGATCTTCGACAACCGCCTGCTCTCGCTCAATCCCTGCGCCAGCATCCTGGTCGGCACGCCCGGCTGCATCACCCGCTACTACAACGTTGGCTCGGTGAAGAGCCAGGGCGCCGAGCTGACCTTCATCTGGAAGCCCACCGGCACCATCGAGTGGTACAACTCGGCCTCGTGGAACAAGAGCACCTACGAGGACGACTACCAGCAGGCCGGCGCCACCGTGCCGATCGCCGGCAAGCGCGTGGTCGGCATCCCCGACGTGATGTTCTCCAGCGAGCTGAGCTGGCGCTGGAACGGCTGGAACGCCAGCCTGCGCGGCAAGTACACCGGCCAGCGCTACTACACCTATACCAACGACCAGGGCTTCGGCGGCTACACCACGTTCGATGCCGGTGCCGGCTACGACTTCGGCCAGGTCGGCCTGCTGCGCGAGCTGCGGGTCTCGCTCAATGTCGCCAACCTCACCGACAAGCGCTATGCCGCCGACCTGGGCGGCTACACCAACAGCGATCCGAACGGGCGCCAGTTGTCGTTCCATGCCAGCGCACCGCGACAGGCCTTCGTGACCCTGGAAGCGAAGTTCTGAGTGGCCTGTGTCCGCGCGCCCTGGTCCGATCCCGCTGCCGGCGCATCCGCCGTGATGGGGCAGGCCACCGCCGCCCCGCGCGGACATGCGGCGGCGGCCGCGCGATCATGACGCGACGAAAGGGTTGGTTCCGCCGTTGCCGAGCGACCGTCGATCACGTGGCGGTAGCCGGCGCCGTCCACGCCTGCCGTCGCGGCATTCCCGTTCCGATATCCTCGAGGTCTTCCCGATGAACCGAGCGCTGCTGTTGCTGAGCTGCATCGTCCTGTCCGCACCGGCCCTGGCCGAGCCGCCCATCGCTGATCGGGTGCTGGTCTACGCCCACCGCGGCGCCAGCGCGCTGCGCCCGGAACACACGCTGGCGGCCTACACCCAGGCGATCGCCGACGGCGCCGACTTCATCGAGCCGGACCTGGTGTCGACCCGGGACGGCGTGCTGGTGGCGCGTCACGAGAACGAGATCGGCGGCACCACCGATGTCGCCGAGCATCCCGAGTTCGCCGACCGCAAGACCATCAAGACCATCGACGGCGAGCGCATCGAGGGCTGGTTCACCGAGGACTTCACCCTGGCCGAGCTGAAGACGCTGCGCGCGCGCGAGCGCCTGCCGCAGCTGCGCGGCACCCGCTGGGACGGCCAGTTCCAGATCGTCACGCTGGACGAGATCATCGACTTCCTCGCCGCGCAGGCGGCCACCACCGGCCGCAGCATCGGCCTGATCCCCGAGATCAAGCATCCGAGCCACTTCCGCTCGATCGGCCTGGCGATGGAGGACAAGGTGCTGGCGACGCTGCAGGCGCACGCCTACACCCGTAGCGCGCCGGTGACGATCCAGTCGTTCGAGAGCGGCAACCTGCGCGAGCTGCGGCAGAAGATCGGGCGCGATTCCAACATCCGCCTGCTGCAGCTGCTGGGGCGGCCGCAGTCGTCGTTGCCGGACACGGCCGGGCCCGCGGCGGGGCGCCGCTACGCGGACCTGATCAGCGCCGAGGGCCTGCGCGAGGTCGCCGGCTATGCCGACGCCATCGGCCCGGAACTGCGCATGGTGATCCCGCTCGATGCCGACAAGCGGCTGCAGGCGCCGACCACGCTGGTGCGCGACGCGCACGCGGCCGGGCTGCAGGTGCAGCCGTACACGTTCCGCCCGGAGAACTACTTCCTCGCGGCCGATTTCCGCCAGGGCAGCGATCCGGCGTTCCGCAACGAGGCCGGATCGGTGGCCGAGATCCGCCGCTACCTCGAGGCGGGCATCGATGCCTTCTTCACCGACGACCCGGCGCTGGGCCGGCGCGCGGTGGACGGGGCGGGGAAGGACCGGTAGGGGCCGGTGGCAGCGGCGTAAGCCGCCAAGGCCTGCTCACGGATCCTGTCGCGGCTCGCGCCGCTCCCCCGGCGGCGCGGATGGACCGCCG
>JAFADB010000280.1 GCA_023425225.1 Pseudomonadota bacterium | reverse complement strand
CAGCGCGATGGCGGTGCCCACGCAGGCCTCGATGAAGCGCAACGCCGAGTTGGCGAACGAGTTCAGGTCCGGGTGCAGGCTGGAGATCACCATGATCACCGCCACGTTCACCGCCGCCTGGCGGCCGTTGTCGGCATAGCTCGACAGCCGGCACGCCAGCACGGTGGCGCCGATGCACAACGCCATGCCGATCGCGCTGAACGGGAAGAACGCCAGGTACACCGCGGCGATCACCGCGCCGGTGAAGGTACCCAGCAGCTGCGCGCGCATCGCCTGCCAGGTTTCGCTGACCGTGGTCTGCAGCGTGGTCATGCCGGCGATCGCGCACCACAGCGCGCCGATGCTGGCCGACGGCGTGTCCACCCAGTGGCCCATCGCCAGGCCGAAGGTGAAGGCGATCAGGCTGGTGAGGACGTAGCGCAGCGTCCATACCAGTCCGTCGCGCAGCTTGGCGTTCACGGCTGGCGTGCCAGCTGGCTGTTGCGCCGCCCGTACAGCAGGTAGACGGCCACGCCGAGCGCGTTCCAGGCCAGGAACCACAGCTGGGTGCGCTGCGGCAGGCTCCAGAACAGGTACAGGCAGCCGCCGATGGCCACCGGGGCGACCACCCAGGCCAGCGGGGTGCGGAACGTGCGTGTGCGGCCCGGGTCGCGCACGCGCAGCACCAGCAGGCAGGCGGCCACGGCGGTGAACGCGGCCAGGGTGCCGGCATTGGCCAGCGCGGCGATCTCGTCCAGCCGCGCCACGCCGGCCATCGCCGCCACCAGCACCGCGGTGAACACGGTGATCGTCACCGGCGTACCGGTGCGCGGGTTGACCTTGGACAGGCCGCGCGGCAACAGGCCGTCGCGCGACATCACGAAGAAGATCCGGCTCTGGCCGTAGAAGAACGCCAGCAGCACGGTCGGCAGCGCGGCGATGGCGACCACCCCGATCACCAGCGCCGCGGTGCCGTGGCCGAGCTCGCGCATGATCAGCGCCAGCGGCTCGGCGCTCTTGCCGAACACGGTGAAGCTCAGCGCGCCGACCGCGGCCAGCGCCACCAGCACGTAGATCAGCGTGCAGCCGATCATCGAGCCGACGATGCCGATGGACAGGTCGCGTCCCGGGTTGCGGGTCTCCTCCGCGGCGGTGGAGATCGCGTCGAAGCCGTAGAAGGCGAAGAAGATGATCGCCGCCGCTGCCATCACCCCGCGCTCGACGCCGTCGGTGCCGATCGACTTGGGGAAGCCGTACGGCATGAACGGCTGCAGGTTGGCCATGTCGAACGCCGGCAGCGCTACCGCCACGAACACCGCCAGCGCGATCAGCTTGAACACCACCAGCACCGCGTTGAGCGTGGCGCTCTCGCGCGTTCCGACGATCAGCAGCCCGGCGACCAGGAAGGTGATGACGATCGCCGGCAGGTTGACCACGCCGCCGGCGTGCGGCCCGGCCGCCAGCGCCGCCGGCAGGGTCACGTCCCAGCCGGTGTTGAGCGTGATCCATTCCAGGAAGCCGACGAAGTAGCCCGACCAGCCCACCGCCACCGTGCTCACCACCAGCGAGTACTCCAGCACCAGGCTCCAGCCCACCACCCAGGCGATGGTCTCGCCCAGCGCGGCGTAGCTGTAGGTGTAGGCGCTGCCGGCGGCGGGCATCATCGTGGCCATCTCGGCGTAGGCCAGCGCCGCGCAGGCGCACACCACGCCAGCCACCACGAACGAGAGCAGCACCGCCGGGCCGGCCTTGTCGGCACCCACGCCGATCAGCGTGTAGATGCCGGTGCCGACGATCGCGCCGATGCCCAGCGCCACCAGGTGCGGCCAGCCCAGCGTGGGTACCAGGCGCCGGCCGGGCTCGTGGACGGTGATCGTGTCGATGGACTTGCGGCGGAGCCAGGACTGCATGCGTACCTCGCGGTGCGGAAGGAGGATCGGGATCGGCCGTCGAGTTTGGCCAATGCCCGTCCACAATGCCACGGCCGCCGCCGCGTGCCAGGGGTATCAGTCACGGGGATGCAGCAGGTAGTCGCGCAGTACCACCGCATCGTTGTGCAGCTCGTCGCGCGCGCCGTACACCAGGGTGAGGCGGCCGTGGCCGAGCAGGCGGCGCAGTTGCGCCACCGCCTCCGGGTTGGCATCCAGCTCGGCGCGGTAGCGGTGCTGGAACTCGGCCCAGCGTTCTGGCCGGTGGCCGAACCAGGTGCGCAGCTCGCCGCTGGGGGCTACGTCCTTCAGCCACGCCGCCTGCAGCTTCTGCTTCGACACCCCGCGCGGCCAGAGCCGGTCCACCAGCACCCGGGTACCGTCCTCGCTGCTGGCTGGCACATAGGCGCGCTTGATCTGGATATCCACGGACCGGTTCATGGTGCGGTGCTCGGCAAGGGCCGCAAGCGACGCTACGCCGGCCGGCGTGGGCACCACGTCGACGCTGCGCGTTCGCCGCGCCGGGCCCGTCGCCGCCGTCGCTCAGGCGCCGGTCCCCAGGCGCACGCCGAACCCGACCAGGCAGGCACCGGCCGCGCGGCGCAGGCCGGCGCCCAGGCGCGGATGGCGGCCGACGCGGCGTGCCAGCGCATGGCCGAGCAAAATAAGCAGCGAGCAGTACGCCACGCCGATGACGGCGATCAGCGCCGCCATGGTGGCGAACGTGGGCAACCCGCGCTGCGTGGCCGGGTCGACGAACAGCGGGAAGAACGCCATGTAGAACACGATCGCCTTGGGATTGAGCAGGGTGATCAGCAGCCCCTGGCGGAAATAGTGCCCGGGCACCAGCGCGACCGCGCCGGGTGCCCGGGCCGCGCGTGCCCGCCACAGGCCGATGCCGACCCACACCAGGTAGCTCGCGCCCAGGTACTGCACGGCGCGGAACAGTGTCGGGTGCGCCGCCAGCAGCGCCGCCACGCCGGCCACCGCCAGCCACATCAGCACCTGGTCGCCGAGCAGCAGCCCGGCCAGCGCGGTATAACCGCCGCGCACGCCACCGCGGCCGCTGGCGGTGAGCAGGGCGAAGGTCCCCGGCCCGGGCAGGGCCAGGAACAGCACGACGGCGGCGACGAAGGTCCACGGGTCGTGGATGCCCATCCAGCTCATGACCGGTCCAACGCGAGGCGGGGCGGCAAGCATAATCCGGCGCAGCCGATGAGACGCCGCCCGCTACACTGGCGCCATGCAACCCGAATACCTGATCCTCGGCGGCCTGCTCTGTGCCGTCCTCGTCCTGCAGCTGGTGCAGCTGCTGCGCCGCCACGATTCCTCCGCGCTGGAACAGGCATTGCGCGAGGAATCGCGCATCGGCCGCGGCGAGCTGCGCGAGCAGCTCGAATCGTTCGCGCGGCAGCAGGAATCGCGCCTGGACGGCTTCGCCCGTACCCTGGCCGACCTGTCGGTGCGCACCGACACGCGGCTGGACCAGCTGCGCGAGGCGCTCACCGACGATGCACGCAAGGCGCGCGAGGAAAGCGCGGCCGCGCAGCAGCGCATCGGCGAACTGCTGGGCCAGCGCCTGGCCGACGTGCGCGCGCAGCTGGAGGCGTTCGGCCAGCAGCAGGATGCGCGCATCGGCGCCTTCGGCCAGCAGCTGACCGAGCTGATCGCGCGCAGCGACGCGCACATGGCCGCGCTGCGCAGCGGGCTGGCCGAGGACGCGCGCAAGGCGCGGCAGGAATCGGGCGACTCGCAGCAGCGCTTCGCCGACGGCCTGGGCCAGCGCCTGGCCGAGCTGAGCCAGCGCAACCAGCAGAGCATCGGCGAGATGCGCGCCACGCTGGAGGAGCAGCTCAAGACCCTGCAGGCCGGTAACGAGCACAAGCTCGAGCAGATGCGCGCCACGGTGGACGAGAAGCTGCAGAGCACGCTCAACACGCGGCTGGATTCGTCCTTCAAGCTGGTGTCCGAGCGGCTGGAGCAGGTGCAGCGCGGGCTGGGCGAGATGCAGCAGCTGGCCACCGGCGTGGGCGACCTCAAGCGCGTGCTGACCAACGTCAAGAACCGCGGCAGCTGGGGCGAGGTGCAGCTGGAGAACATCCTCGAGCAGACCCTCACCGCCGAGC